>JAFYBB010000334.1 GCA_017540445.1 Clostridia bacterium
AGCAGCCCGCCGCGGGCGAAGATGATGAGCTTGCGCGCGTTGTCGATCCAAAGGCTCTCGGCAGGGCCGCTGCAATGCACCTTGTGGGTGTTCATCAGGTAGGTCATGCCCCGGTCAAAGGCCGCTAGCCAGTCGAACTTCATGTCCCAGTTCTTCACCAGCGACCACTGCCGCCGCGCATAGTGATAGCTCCAGTTGTTGCCCTCCCGGGGGAAGTCCACCCACTCCGGATGTCCGAATTCGTTGCCAATGAAGTTCAGATACCCGTTCCCCGCCAGCGAGCAGGTTAGGAAGCGGATGACCTTGTGCATGTCGATGGCGCGGTCCATCGTCGGGCTGTGGTAGTCCTTCATCATGCCGTCGTACATCTCCGCGCCCGCCAGCCGGAACATCAGCGACTGGTCGCCCACCAGCGCCTGGTCGTGGGACTCGGCGTACCCGATGCTCATCTCGCCCGGGCGGCCGCTGGTCAGCTCGTGCCAGAGGTAGTGCATGTCCCAGTCGTCCTGCATCTGTTCCTTTACCAGCTTGATCCACACGTCCGGCATGCCCATCGCGAGGCGATAGTCGAAGCCGACGCCGCCGTACTCCAGCGGCAGGCACATGCCCGGGAAGCCGCTCATGTCCTCGGCGACGGTCATGGCCTTCTCGTTCACACCGTGGATCAGCTCGTTCGCCAGCATCAGGTACACGCGCCCGTCCACGTTGGTGTTCATCGAGAAGTAGTCGTCGTAGGTGTTGAACGCGCACAGGCCGTGGTTCTCGTACATCATGCTGGTGACGCCGTCGAACCGGAAGCCGTCGAAGTGGAACTCGTCCTGCCAGTATTTGAGGTTGGAGAGCAGGAAGTGCAGCACCTCGTGCTTTGAGTAGTCGAATATGCGCGTCTTCCACGCGGGGTGCCAGCCGCGCCCGCCGTCGTGGAAGTACTGGTAATCCGTGCCGTCCAGCTGATTCAAACCCTCGCCGGGGTTCGGGCAGGCATGGCTTTGAACGACATCCAGCAGTACCGACAGGCCCATGCCGTGGGCCTTGTTGATCAGGTACTTCAAATCGTCCGGCGTGCCGTAGCGGTGGGACGGCGCGAAGAAGTTGGTCACCTGATAGCCGAAGGAGGCGTAGTAAGGATGTTCCTGGATCGCCATCAGCTGCACGGTGTTGTAGCCCGCGTACTTGATCCAGCCGAGGGTTTCATCGGCAAACTCGCGGTAGGTGCCCAGGTGCCCGTGCTCCTGCGCCATGCCGATGTGGGCCTCGTAGATCATGGGCGAATCGGGGCGCTGCTTTCCGTAAAAATCCCAGTCCGTCCACTCAAACGGCGTATCCGGCATCCAGATCTGACCGCAGAGGGTCTCGCTCGCCATGTCCATCACACAGCGGGTCATGTAGGCGGGAATGCGCTCGAAGCTCGTGCCCTGCCTGCCGACCAGCAGCTTCACGAACTGGCCGTGCTTCAGCGCGTCCCAGCCGTCGAAGTGTATTTCCCATACGCCGTTTCCGATGTGCTGCAGCGGGTACTCCCACTTCGCCCAGAAGTTGAAGTCGCCTGTGAGCCACGCGGCGTCCGCGCCGGGCAGCCATTCGCGGAACACCCAGCCGGTCTCGGTCCTGTGAAAGCCAAAGTAGCGATGGCCGTTGGCGAAGTCGGACAGGCTTCCCTCCCCCGCCAGGTGCCAGCGCCGGTCGTTGAAGCGGTCCAGGTGCATCCTGATCTCCCCGGCCCAGGGATTCAGGGTCGGATCCTTTTCCATCAGAAGCCAAAGGGCGTTGTCAACGTGGATCATCGGAGGGCCTCCCTTTCGCAGGCGTTCATCGCCATTGCCGTTGTCTGTCATGCAATCCGCCGCCCGGGACACTTCCGGGCAGCGCATACGGTTCTGTTCTGTATTATATAATATGTGCCAGATGGGCCCCGTGCCGTCGCGCTCGATCAGCAGGTCGATGGCTTCGGCGGCCAGATCCACCGCGGTCTGGTCGTAGCGAACCTCCCGCATGCTCCGGGGATACACGCCCAGCTTGCGAACGGCCCTCAGCTGGGCGGCCATACCGCTGGCGTCCGCGTTGATCTGGAGGTTGTATCCAGGCTCATGTCCCGGGGGCGGTCTGGGTCAGCAGCTTCCATTCCGTGACGGAGAATACGCCCCTCGGGAGGCAGCGGATCTCGGGAATGACCGGCAATCCCATGAAGGACAGCGTCACGAAGGGCTCCATGTCCTTGGGCACGCCCATCTTATGGGCCTTGGCCGTCATGCGCCGCACCTTCTTGCTGACATAGCTGTGGCTGCGGTCGGAGATCAGGCCCATGATCGGAAGCTCCAGCGTGTCGTAGACCTCCCCGTGCTCCACGATCGTATACCCGCCGTGGGTCCGGTCCAGCTCCCGGACGGCCAGGTAAATGTCCTCGTCGTTGTCGCCGATGACGATGATGTTATGGCTGTCGTGGGATACCGACGAGGCGATCGCGCCGCCCCGGATGCCGAAGCCGACCACCGCGCCGACGCCGACCTTTCCCGTGTAATGATGCCGCTCGAAGGACGCGATCTTGCTGACCTCGCCGTTGGGGACGAACACGCCGCCGTCCTGCGTGCCAGGCAGGACCATATCCACCCGCTCAGTCAGGATCTCGCCGGGGATCATCCGTATCACGGGGAACGGCGCGTCGCCCGGCCGGATCACCAGCTTCTTCGGGTCGATCTGGGCCAGGTGGACGGTATCCAGCAGCTGCGGCGGACAGGGCGCGGGCCGGATGCTCAGCATGTCATCGATCCGCCGTCCGTTGTAAAACACCATCTGGGCGTTGAACTCCTTCAGGGAATCCCACACCACCAGGTCCGCGTCATAGCCCGGGGCCACGGCCCCGGTCCGGCGCAGGCCGTAGCAGCGCGCCGGCTGGATCGTCGCCATCTTCACCGCCGCGATGGGGCTGATGCCCATGCTGACGGCCTTTCGGACGCAGTTGTCGATGTCGCCCTCCCGGATGATGTCCTCGATGTGGCGGTCGTCCGTGCAGAAGCAGAAGCCCTCGGTATTGGTGTTGTTCTCGACGATGCCCCGGACGATCGACTCCAGATTCCTGGCGGCGCTGCCCTCGCGGATGTGGCAGACGATGCCCACGGCGCGCTCCCGCATCACGTATTCATAGGAGGTGCCCTCGTGGTCCGTGGTGATCCCGGCCAGCACGTAGGCCGCCAGCTCCTCCTGGGTCAGCCCCGGGGCGTGGCCGTCCTTGACCTTGCCGTCGAAGAGCTCAAACTTGGCGTTCATTTCGGGATCGCCGTTGATCACCGCCTGGGTGTCCATCACCTCGCCCAGGCCCAGTACGCGCCGATTGTGCAGGTAGTACTCCATGTCCCGCGCCGACAGCCGGACGCCGTTGTCGTCCAGCGGCGTCGCGGGCACGCAGGAGGCGATCATGACGTAGACGTGCGCCGGGGAATACTTCGTCTGGTTCAGGATATAGTCGATGCCGTCCCGGCCGGAGACGTTGGCCGCCTCGTGCGGGTCGACGATGAACGTCGTCGTGCCGTGCTTGGCCGCCTGGGCGATCAGCACCTGCGGATTGACCATGGTGGATTCCAGGTGCAGGTGCGCGTCGATGAATCCGCTGGTGACGTACTGTCCGCCGATGTCCAGCTCTTCCTCGCCCTTAAAGTCGCCGATGCCCACGATGATGCCGTTCTTGATCGCGATATTGCCCCTCTCCACCCGATCCGTGAACACGTTGACGATACTGGCGTTCTTCAGGACGAGATCCGCCTTGATCTGCTTTCTGGCCGCCTGGGAGCAGCCGATGTATTTCTCCAGATTCATTCATGCGCCTCCTTTATTGCCGATAAAGAGCCATGATTACCGCATAAACCGCGTGCCCGTCTTCCCGGCGATCCCCTCCGCCGCTTTCTCGAGGAGGGTGATCAGAGCTTCCCGCCCGTGCGCGCTCTGCACGAACCGAACGGCCGCCCGGACCTTGGGGAGCATGGAGCCGGGGGCAAACTGGCCCTGCGCGATGTATTCCCGCGCCTGTTTAACGGTCAGCGTATCCAGCCAGCGCACGTCCGGCTTGTTGAAGTTCACTGCCACCTTTTCCACCGCGGTGAGTATGATCAGGCAGTCGGCGTCCAGCTGCTCCGCCAGGCGCTCGGCGGCAAAGTCCTTGTCGATCACCGCGGCCGCGCCCTTCAGGTGATGCCCCTGGGTCCTGAATACCGGGATCCCCCCGCCGCCGCAGGCCACTACCGTGTGATTCGTCTCCACCAGGGATCGAATGGTATCGATCTCCACGATGCCCACCGGGTCCGGACTCGCCACCACCCGGCGCCAGCCCCGACCGGCGTCCTCCATCACCGAGTATTCGCGCTCCTTCACCATGCGCATGGCCTCTTCCCGGGTCATGAAGGCTCCGATGGGCTTCGTGGGGTTCGCGAAGGCGGGGTCGTTCACGTCCACCTCCACCTGGGTCAGCACGGTGGCGACGCCCTGGTCGATGCCCCGGTCCAGCAGCTCCTCCCGGAGCGCGTTTTGCAGATCGTAGCCGATATAGCCCTGGCTCATGGCGACGCAGACCGACAGGGGGCACGGGATGTAGCGCTGAGGGTCGGAGCGCACCAGCTCCGTCATGGCGCTCTGGATCATGCCCACCTGCGGGCCGTTCCCGTGGACGATCACGATTTCGTTCCCCGCCTCGATCAGATCCGCGATCGCCGTCGCGGTCTTCTTCACCGCGACCATCTGCTCCGGCAGGTTATTGCCAAGGGCATTGCCGCCGAGGGCGAGGACAATTCTTTTAGCCATGGCCTTTTCTCCTTGATTCACATTTCACTTCAAGTGTCTCGGCGCATTCCTTCTGGCCAGCGCCTCCAGCGTCGCCGCCGGGTCCTTCTGCTTCGCCAGGAAGATCATTGCCGCGATGATGTACGGCTTGTAGCTGGCCTGCTTGTACAGAGGGTCGCGATAGCGATCGAACACGCTGGCCGCCACCTCGCCGTCCACGCAGCTGACACCGCCTATGTCGGCGGGCAGGCAGTGCAGGTACAGCGCCTTGCCGTCCTTCGTCTTCGCCATCATGTCCTCGGTGCAGCACCAGTCCTTGTGGGTGGCGTTCTGCCCAAGCAGCTCCTTCTCCAGCGCCTTGATGCCGTCGAAGTCGCCGTTGCTGTAGAGGTCGGTCCGCTTTTCCATCGCGGCGAAGGGGGCCCAGCTCTTGGGATAGACGATGTCCGCGCCCTCAAAGGCCTCCGCCATGGAGCCGGTCTTGCGGAAGCTGCCGCCGGAGGCCCTGGCGTTCGCCTCAGCGACGCTCTCCACCTCGGGCATGACCTCGTAGCCCTTCGGATGCGCCAGCACCACGTCCATCCCGAAGCGGGTGAACAGGCCGATCACGCCCTGGGGCACGGAGAGGGGCTTGCCGTAGCTGGGCGAATAGGCCCAGGTCATGGCGACCTTCTTGCCCTTCAGGTTTTCCACGCCGCCGAAGGTGTTGATGACGTGCAGGAGGTCGGCCATGCACTGGGTGGGATGGTCGATGTCGCACTGCAGATTGACCAGCGTGGGCTTCTGCTCCAGCACGCCCGCCTGATAGCCCTGGGTGACGGCGTCCACCACCTCGTGCATGTACCGGTTGCCCTTACCGATGTACATGTCGTCGCGGATGCCGATGACGTCGGCCATGAAGGAGACCATGTTCGCCGTCTCGCGCACGGTCTCGCCATGGGCGATCTGGCTCTTGCCCTCGTCCAGGTCCCGCACCGTCAGGCCCAGCAGGTTGCACGCGGAGGCAAAGGAGAACCGGGTCCGGGTGGAGTTGTCCCTGAACAGGGAGATGCCCAGTCCGGAATCGAATATCCTCGCGGAGATGTTGTCCTCGCGCAGGCAGCGCAGCGCGTCCGCCACCGCGAACACCGCCGCGATCTCGTCGTCCGTCTTCTCCCAGGTCAGGAAAAAGTCGCCGTCATACATCCCGGAAAAATCCAGGCCCCGCAGCCTGTCGATATACCCCTGCAGCTTGGCGTTCATTTATTTCTCTCCCTTCATATCGACCATACCGGCCCGGTACTGGGTCACGTCGCCGGTCTTCTTTTCCCCGTCGTACAGGTTCAGCGCCGCCACGTAGACGGCCGCGCAGCGCACCAGGTCGTCCTTGTAAGTCACCTCGTTGGGCGCGTGGGCCTGGCTCTCCGCGCCGGGCCCGAAGCCCACGCAGGGGATGCCGTAGCGCCCCTGAATCGCCACGCCGTTGGTGGAGAAGGTCCACTTGTCGATCAGCGGGCGGTTCCGCTTGTCCGCACAGGACGGGGACGACTGGCGCTTGTCGCCGTAGAGGGCCCTGTGGGCGTCGGCCAGCGCCTGGACGTGGGGCGCGCTCTCCTTGTTGATCCAGGTGGGGAAATAGCACTCGGTCTCGTAGACCTCCCCGGTCCAGGACGGCCTGTCGTACATGTACATGGAGACCTTCACGTCGTCCGCGTACCTTTTGCAGCTCGGCAGTTGCCTGATCTCCTCCAGGCAGGAATCCCAGGTCTCCCCGGCGGTCATCCGTCGATCGACGGAGATTGCGCAGCTGTCCGCCACCGCGCAGCGGCTGGGAGAGGTGTAGAATATCTGGGAAACGGTGCAGGTGCCCCGGCCCAGGAACCGCGCGTCCTCGTAATGCTCCGGGTTGTACTTCGCGTCGAGCATCTTCACGAGGCCCTTGATCTCCACATCGTCGCCGCAGCCGTTCTCGTTGAGGGCGCGCACGTCCCGGATGATGTCCGCCATCTTGTAGATGGCGTTGTCGCCCCGCTCGGGAGCGCTGCCGTGGCAGGAGATGCCCTTAACATCCACGCGGATCTCCATGCGCCCGCGATGGCCGCGGTAGATGCCGCCGTCGGTCGGCTCGGTGGAAATCACGAATTCCGGCGTGATCCCGTCCCTGTTGTGGATGTACTGCCAGCACATGCCGTCGCAGTCCTCCTCCTGGACGCTGCCCACGATCATGATCCTGTAGCCCTTGGGGATCAGGTCCAGGTCCTTCATGATCTTCGCGCTGTAGACCGCGCTGGCCATGCCGCCCTCCTGATCGGAGCCGCCGCGGCCATAGATGATCTCGTCGGTCTCGTAGCCCGCGTAGGGATCGTGCGTCCAGTTGGCGATGTTGCCGATGCCCACGGTATCGACGTGGGAATCGATGGCCATGATCTTCTCGCCGTCGCCCATCCAGCCGATGACGTTGCCCAGGCCGTCCACCTCCACCTTGTCAAAGCCCAGCTTTTCCATTTCGGCCCTGATGCAGGCCACGACCTCCTTCTCCTCGCAGCTTTCGCTGGGATGGGAAATCATCTCGCGCAGAAAGCGGACCATATCCGGGCGGTACTTCTCCGCCGCCTGCTTGATCCTTTCAAAATCCAACGCCATAATTACAGCCTCCTCACTTCTTATACCACGTCTTTTCCAGCGGCAGCTTCGTTCTGAACACGCCGTCCAGGGCGTAGTACGCGCCTTGGATTGCCGGAGCCGTGGGGATCGCGGCGATCTCGCCGATGCCCTTCGCGCCGTACCCCACCTCCAGCAGCTGTTCCTTTTCCACGTAGATCGCGTGGATATCGGGGATCTGGTGCGCGCGGAGCAGGCCCAGGGTGCCCATTTTGGCCTGGGGAACGCCGTCCTTCAGCGGGAAATCCTCCGTCAGGGCGTAGCCCATGCTCATCAGCACGCCGCCCTCGATCTGCCCCTGGATGGCGGTGGGATTGACCACCTTTCCGGAATCGTGGGCCGCGTAGACCGCCTTCACCCTGCCGTCGTCGTCCAGGATCACCACATGGGTGGCGTAGCCGTAGGCGATGTGGCTCTTGGGATTGGGCACGTCCGCGCCCAGCCTGTCGGTGGGTTCAAAGTATTCATAGTAGAATTCCCGCCCGTTCAGCGCGGAAAGATCGCCGCCGGCGTCCCTCAGCGCTTCATTCAGCTGCAGCGCCGCCTGGCGCACCGCCTCGCCGGAGAGCAGCGTCTGGCGGGAGCCGGAGGTGGTGCCCGAATCCGGCGCGACCTCGGTGCTGCCGCTGCCGTTTCTGATCCTGGACAGCGGCAGGCCCGTGGCCTGGGCCACGTCCTGGCAGAACACCGTGAGGCACCCCTGCCCGATGTCCGAGGCGGCGCAGTAGATCACGCACACCCCGTCCTCGATCACAAGCCGTGCCCGGCCCTTGTCCGGCAGGCCCACGCCCACGCCCGCGTTCTTCATCGCGCAGGCGATGCCCGCGCGGGTCCGATTGGCCTCGTACACGTCCTTCACCGCCAGCAGCGTCTCCTTGAGGGCGGTGGAGCAGTCGGCGATCTGGCCGTTGGGCAGCACCTTGCCCGGCTCGATGGCGTTCCGGTACCTGATCTCCCAGGGAGAGATGCCCACCTTTTCCGCCAGCAGGTTGATCATGCTCTCCAGCGCAAATTCGCTCTGGCTGACGCCGAAGCCCCTGAACGCCCCCGCGGGCGGATTATTGGTGTAGTAGCCGAAGCCGCGAATGTCCGTGTTCTGGTAGCAATAGGGACCGACGGAGTGGGTGCACGCCCGCTCCAGCACCGGCCCGCACAGCGAGGCATAAGCCCCCGTATCGAAGCAGATCTCGCAGTCCAGGCCGGTGAACAGGCCGTTCTCGTCGCAGCCGAGGGTGAACGTGCCCTCCATGGCGTGGCGCTTCGGGTGGAAGCGTATGGATTCCTGGCGGGTCAGCCTGGCTTTGACCGGGCGCTTGTACCTCCAGGCCGCCAGCGCCGCCAGGTGCTGCACGGACACGTCCTCCTTGCCGCCGAAGCCGCCGCCCACCAGCTGGTTCTCCACCACCACGCGCTCCGGATCCCAGCCGAACATGATGGCGGTCTCCTTCCGCGTGTCGTAGACCCCCTGGTCGGAGCTGAGTATTTTGACGCCGTCTTTATAGGGAAAGGCCACCGCGCACTCGGGCTCCAGGAAGGCGTGCTCGGTAAACGGCGTGCTGAAGGATCGCGTCACCGTATACGCCGACGCCGCCAGCGCCGCCGCCGCGTCGCCGCGGGTCACATGGCGGGTCTGGCAGAGATTCCCGCCGCTGTGGACCTTCGGCGCGTTTTCAGCCCTGGCCTCGGCGATGGAGCGGACAGGTTCGAGTTCCTCGTATTCCACCTTCACCAGCGCCTTGGCTTCCTTCAGGATCGCCTCCGTTTCGGCGACCACCAGGCAGATGGCGTCGCCCACGCAGCGGGTCACGCCGCCCACCGGGATCATCACGTCCCAGTCCTGCTGGAGGTGGCCCACCTTGTTGTTCGGCACGTCCGCCGCCGTCAGCACGCCGACGACCCCCTTCAGCGCCAGCGCTTCGGAGGCGTCGACGGACAGCACCCGGGCCCGCGCGTATTTGGAGCGCACGGCGGACAGGTGCGCCATGCCCTCCATGTCGATGTCGTCCGGGTACTTGCCGATGCCCAGCACCTTGTCGCGGACATCGACGCGGAAGGCCCGCCTGCCCACGCCGTAGTCGTCGCCCCTCTCGACGGCGGGGTCGATCCGCGTTTCGCCCCGCAGTATGGACGCCGCGAGGCGAATGCCGTCGATGATCTTCCGATAGCCGGTGCAGCGGCAGAGGTTCCCCCGGATCGCCCTGCGGATGTCCTCCTCCGACGGATTCGGGTTTTTGTCCAGCAGCGCCTTTCCGGCCATCACCATGCCCGGCGTGCAGAAGCCGCACTGGACCGAGCCGCTGACGCCGAAGGCGTAGACAAAGGCCTCCTTTTCAAAGTCGGTCAGGCCCTCCACCGTCTGGATGGACTTGCCCGCGGCCTTCGCCGTGGACAGCACGCAGGCCTTGACCGCCGCGCCGTCCGCGATGACGGTGCAGGTGCCGCACGCGCCTTCGCTGCATCCGTCCTTGACCGAATACAGGCGCAGGTCATCCCGCAGGTATCGCAGCAACGGCTTGTCTTCCGCCGTTTCGCACGCCTGCCCGTTGACTGTGAACCGGTATCGCTCCGGCATGGAAAGACCGCCTCCCTTCTGGTTTCGGTTATGACTTCCGCTCAGCGGGGTCGCCGGTTCTGTCATCAGAGAATCAGCCAGGCGTAATCCGAGATCACCGTGCGGATCACCGCCGCGGCGTCTGCGGAAATCCCGTCCAGCTCCTCCAGCCTGACCGTCGATACGCTCCCGTCCAGGCGCAGCCTGACGCTGTCCGGGCCGACCCTCAGGAAGCCCTCGTTCTCGCTGGCCTCGAAGTCGTCCTCCGACCAGAACAGCGTAAACTTGTCCCGATAGGGCTTGCCCGCGTAGGGGCAGAACACCGCGCAGTTGCCGCACTCGTTGCACATGCCGTCCACGTGGATCACCTGCGCCTGGCACTTTCCGGGCACGTGGATCGCCACGTTGGCGCGGTTCGGGCAGACATCCGCGCAGACCTCGCACACCGACGGGCACCCCAGGCACCGCCAGTCAGGCGCGGCGGAGGTGTCCTCCGCCACCATGCCCTTCTTGAACAGGTACTTGTCCTCGGAAGCGGCGCTGTTCTCATCGGCGTATTTGTCGAAGCCTACTCCGGCGATGGCCGCCGCGGCCGCCGCGGCGTCGGCGATGCCCTCCACCACGGTGGCCGGGCCGCGCCGGGCGTCGCCCACGGCGTAAATCCCCGCCACGCTGGTCTTCATGTCGGCGTCGGTCACGACGCGCCCCTTCGCGTCCAGCGCGCAGCCCGCCGACGCGAACAGCGCCGTGTCCACCCGCTCGCCCACGGCGGCGATCACGGTGTCCGCCGGGATCCGGGCCGTGCTGCCCGTCTCGACGGGCGAGCGCCTGCCGGAGGCGTCCGGCTCTCCGAGGGCCATCACGCGGCAGACCAGCTGCCCGTCCTCCAGATGATCGGGGGCCAGCAGCTCCATGAATTCCACGCCGTCCTCCAGCGCCATCTGCAATTCTTCCTCGTCCGCGGGCATGTAGCGGCGCGTCCGGCGGTAGACCAGCCGCACGTTCCGTCCGCCCGGCAGCCGCTTCGCGGCCCGGGCCACGTCCATGGCCGTGTTGCCGCCGCCCAGCACGACGATGTTTTCACCCACATTCATCGCCGGGTCCGCCTTGACCGCCTCCAGGAACGCCAGCGCGTCCAGGCACTCGCCGGAGGCCAGCGGGTTTTTGCCGGGCTTCCACGCGCCGACGGCGATGATCACGTCGGTGTAGCCCTCGGCCCTCAGCGCCTCGATGGAATCGATCTCCCGCCCGCAGATGAGCTTTGCGCCGAACGCGCTGCACAGCTCCACGTCCCTCTGGATGTCGCCGGCGTCGATCCTGAAATCGGGGATCACGTGGGCGACCACGCCGCCGGGCGCGGCTTTGCGCTCGAACACGGTCACGGACACGCCTGCCCTGGACAGGAAGGCCGCCGACGCGAGGCCCGCGGGGCCCGCGCCGATCACGGCGACCCTTCTATCGGACTTCGCCACAGGCGGGCGCAGCGCCGGGAACACCCCGTCAAAGCCGCGCCGCGCCGCCGCAAGCTTCGTCTCGCGGATGCGCACGCTCTGCTCGTAGTAGTTGCGCATGCACTTGTCCCCGCAGTGATGGGGACAGAGGGTGCCCGTGATGAACGGCAGCGGGTTCCGCTCCAGTATGATCCGCAGCGCCTTCTCCGGGTCGTCCTCCAGCATCGCCTGCAGATAGGCGGGAATGTCCTGCCCGATGGGACAGCCGTTCCTGCACGGCGCGGTGAAGCAGTCGAACAGTGGCAGCGGCCTGCCCACCTTCCGGTCCGGCAGCGGCTTGATCGGCTTTTGATACAGCCTGGACGCGGCGACGCCCTCGTCCAGCGCCCTGACCGCGTCGACGTCGACCCCGCCGAAGGGGTCGCTGCCGCAGTTCATCAGGCGCTCCGCGATCTGGGCGAGTCGCCGGTAGCCGCCGGGCTTCAGGATCGTCGTGGCCATCGTGATCGGCCAGATGCCGGCGCCAAACAGGTCCGCGATGTTGTTGTACGCCGCGCCGCCCGAATACGAGATGCGCAGCTTTCCGCCGAAGGTCTGGCTGATCCGCGACGCCAGATGGATGGTCAGCGGGAACAGCGCGCGCCCGGCCATGTACATCTCCTCGCTGGGCAGCTCGCCCCGGGTCACGTCCACCGGGAACGTGTTGGTCAGCTTGACGCCGAATTCCAGCCCCTTTTCCTTCGCCAGCGCCGTCAGGCGCTCCAGCATCGGCACGGCGTCCTCCCACTGCAGATCCTCGCGGAAGTGCCGGTTGTCGAAGGACACGTAGTCGAACCCAAGGCTGTCGAGCCGCTCCCGGGCGTATTCGTAGCCCAGCAGCGTCGGATTCAGCTTGATGTAGGTGTTCAGGTGCTTTTCAGAAATCAGATAGGTGGCGATGCGCTCGATCTCGTCCGGGGGACAGCCGTGCAGCGTGGATTCCGTGATCGAGCGCGACACGCGGGAGCTGATGCCGCGGATATACGCCTCGTCCACGTTCCGGAACCGGCCGACGTTCGCGAGGGCCCATTCCACGCACGCCCTGAAGGCCTCGGTATCCCTGGCCTCGATCATGCCATTGATGAAGGCATCGATCTTTTCGGAGCGGATGCCCTTAAGATCGTAGCCGACGGACATGTTGAACACGAAGGCGTCCGGATCGCCGAGCCCGTATTCCTTCGCCAGCAGCTTGCAGGCCACCCAGGCCTTCACGTACTCGGCGAACGCCTGGGACACATACAGCTCCGTCGACCATTCGCAGTTGTAGCACTCGTCATCGGCGAGGATGCAGGGCTTGTTCACACAGGCCGCCAGCTCCGGGCCGTCCATGGCCTGCACCGTCTTCAGCTCAAAGAAGCGCGCGCCGGCCGCGTAGGCCGCGATGATGTTCTGCGCCAGCTGCGTGTTCGGCCCCGCCGCCGGTCCGAAGGGCGCTTCGATCCTCTCCCCGAAGATCGGCAGCGCCTGTCCGTTTGCGTGCTTCACGGGATCGGCCACGCCGAACAGGCTGCCGCTTTTTGAGTATTCCTCCAGGGCCCAGTTCATCAGATGCCCGAAGGACATCGGGCGCATGATATCGCTCATGATAGCCTCCTTTGGGTCAGTACGTCCTGTGGTTCAGATCGCCCCACAGCTTCCTGCTCTGCTCCAGCGTCCAGGCGTTGATCCGATCCTCGTCCAGATCGACGAATTGCCGGTCCTCGTACAGCACGCGGCCATTGATGACGGTGGTTC
Source organism: Clostridia bacterium (assembly GCA_017540445.1). Classification (GTDB taxonomy): domain Bacteria; phylum Bacillota; class Clostridia; order Christensenellales; family Aristaeellaceae; genus UBA2862. The sequence goes on from JAFYBB010000334.1 coordinate 13,183, forward strand.
GGCAGTTCCGGCCGTTCATGCCGAAGAGCATGTGTCCGTCGATGTTTGCGTCGCTGAAGGGCGTGAAGGGCTTGTAGTCCATCACGATCACATCCGCCGCCGCGCCCTCCTTCAATATGCCGAGGGGCACGCCGAAATATTTTTCAGCGATGATTCGGTTGTTCACGAACTGCATGGTCACGTCCTCGCCCCAGGCCACGTTGGGCAGCGCCGCGTTGTGCCGCTGGATGATCAGGAACACCTTCATGCTCTCCAGCATGTCGTGGGTATAGGCGTCCGTGCCCATGCCGACGGTGATGCCCTTTTTCAGCATCTGCAGCACCGGCGCGCAGCCCACGGCGTTGCCCATGTTGCTTTCGGGATTGTTGACCACCATGGTGCCGGTCTGTTTGATGATGTCCATTTCGGCGGGGCTGACGTGGATGCAGTGGCCCAGCAGCGTCCTGTCGCCCAGTATGCCGTTGTACAGCAGGCGGTTCACCGGGCGGCAGCCGTAGTTGCGCAGGCTGTCGTACACGTCGTTCATGCCCTCGGCCACGTGGATGTGGAAGCCGGTCATGCCGTCGTTGGCCTTCACCATCTCCTCAAAGGTCTTGTCGGAGATCGTGAACAGCGCGTGGCCGCCGAACATGGCCTTGATCATCGGATCGTCGGCGGCTTTGGCCCATCTGGCAAACTCGGCGTTCTCCCCGATGCTCTGCCGGGTCTTCTCCGCGCCGTCGCGCTCAGACACCTCGTAGCACAGGCAGGCGCGGATGCCCAGCTCCCGCGCCACGTCCCGGATGGCGAACAGCGACCCCGGGATCTCACCAAAGCTGGCGTGGTGGTCGAATATCGTGGTCACGCCGTTTCGGATGCAGTCCAGTATCGTGGCGTAGGCCGAGGCCCGCGTGCCGTCCAGGGTGAGCTTCCGGTCGATGGCCCACCACATGCCCTCCAGCACCTCCAGGAAGTTGGTGGGATTGTTGCCATCGATGGCAAGGCCCCGCGCCAGCCCGGAATAGATGTGGGTGTGGGCGTTGATCAGGCCGGGCATGACGACGCCGCCCCGCGCGTCCACGAACCGCGCGCCGGGGTACGCGGCCTTCATCGCGCCCGTTTCCCCCACGGCGACGATCTTCGCGCCGTCGCAGACCACCGCGCCGTCCGCCAGCCAGGGGCGTTCCGGGTCGCGGGTGATGACCTTTCCGTTTCCGATAATCAACATGGTGACGCCTCCTTTTTCGCTGCCAGCCTCTTCAGCATGGTCTTCTTCACCGCGCGGAATATGTTCTCGTAGCCGGTGCACCGGCACAGGTGGCCGGACATGCGAATGCGGATCTCCTCGTCCGTCAGCTCCCGGCCCTCGTTCAGTATCTCCACGGCGCTCATGATGGCCCCCGGCGTGCAGAAGCCGCACTGGACCGCCGCCTCGTCGATGAACGCCTGCTGGATGTCCGAAAGCTCGCCGTTAGGCCCTTCAAGGCCCTCCAGCGTCAGTATATCCTTGCCGTCTGCCCAGGCGGCCAGGTAGATGCAGGAGTTAAAGCACTCCCCGTCGATGATGACGTTGCACGCGCCGCACTCCCCCACCTCGCAGCCCTTCTTGACGCTGGTCAGTCGGAAGTCGCCCCGCAGCAGGTCGGTCAGGGAGGCGCGGACGTCGATCATGGCCTCCCGCGGTTTTCCGTTGACGGTGCAGCGAATCAGCTTGTACTGCTTACTCATCCATGACACCTCCCGCCAGCTCGATGGATCTGGTCAGCGCCCGCCGGGCGATCTCCACCGCGATGTGCTCCCGGAACGCCTTGGCGGCCCGCCAGCTGTCGCGGGGGTGGATGTCCTGAAGCACCGCCCGGGCGAAGGCGTCCGCCGTCGTCCTGCAGACCGGCTTGCCCTTTGCCACGGCCTCCGCGGAGGGCACGCGCATCGGGATCGGTCCGGCCACACCGTAGGCGATCCGGGCGTCCCGAATCGTCTTCTTATCCCCGCTCAGCGATACGTTCACCGAACAGCCCAGGTTGGCGATGTCCATGGCCTCGCGCATCGCGTACTTGATGTAGTTGCCGTGGTAGCCCTCGTAGGCGGCCTTCGGAATCAGGATGGCCGTCTGGAGCTCGCCCGGTCGCAGGTCCACCTTGCCGGCCCTGATGTAGAAATCCTGAATGGGCAGCCGCCGCACGCCCTCCGGGCCGGTGATTTCGACGATGGCGTCCCAGGCGAACAGCGTGGACGCCGAATCCGCGCTGGTCACGCCGTTGCAGGTGTTGCCGCCGATGGTGCCGATGTTGCGGATCTGCGGCCCGCCCACAAGGCTCACCGCCTCGCCCAGCACCGGTATCTTCTCCCGGATGACGGGATCCTTCGCGATGTGGGAAAAACTGGTCAGGGAGCCGATGCGGATGGCCCATTCATCGTCATAGCGCACGCCGCGCAGCGCGTCGATGCCGAAAATGCTCACCAGCTCCGCGCCGGCGCGCCGGCCCTCGCGGATCTGCACCAGCACGTCGCTGCCCCCGGCGATGATCTGCGCCCCGGGATGCTCCAGCAGCAGGCGGACGGCCTCATCGACGCTCCCCGCCTCATACAGGGCTTTGATGTCATACATTCTGCGGCGCCTCCTTCTCATCGTGGATCAGTCCCGCCTCCGTGAAGGCGCGGAACAGGTTGTGCGCGTCCGCCGGAGCGTTTCTGACCCCCACGCCGGTGGCGTGGAATATGGCGTTTCGGATGGCCGGCGCGACGGAGCAGGCCGGTGGTTCGCCCAGCCCCTTGACGCCGAACGCGCTGGTCGGCTCGGGGTTTTCCACAAACTCCGCCATCAGCCGCGGATGGTCCATGAACGTGGAGAGCTTGTAGTCCAGCAGGTTGTTGTTGAGGGCGCGCCCGGTCTTCTCGTCAAACATCAGCTTTTCGGACAGGCCGAAGCCGATGCCCATGCTCATGCCGCCGTGCACCTGGGCTTCCGCCAGGGCCGGGTTGATCAGCTTGCCGGCGTCGTGGCAGTTCACCACGTTCAGCAGCTTCGCCTTGCACATCGGGATGTCCACCTCTACCTCGGCGATGGTGCAGCCGAAGGAATAGGCGTTGGACTTCACCTGGCTGGTGCTCTCGGCCGAGATGTGCCGGCTGTCGGTCAGGCTGTACAGCGCCTCGGTGGCCAGCTCGCCCAGCGTCATCAGCACGCGCCCGTCCGACTTGCGGACGATGCTTCCGTCCACGATGTCCAGGTTGTACGCGGGCATGCGCGTCAGCTTGTGGGCGTATTCAAGAATGCGCTCCTTGAACAGCAGCCCGGTCTGGGTGATGGAAAAGCTGGAGATATAGGTCTGGCGCGAGGCGTAGGCGCTGGTGCCGAAGGGCGTGACGTCGGTGTCCTGGCAGGAGACGATGTGCACCATCTCCAGCGGCACGCCCACCACGTCCGCCGCCATCTGGGTAAAGGCGGTGTCCGCGCCCTGGCCGATCTCCGTCTCGCCGACCTGCAGCTGGAACGAGCCGTCCTGGTTCAGCACCATTCGGCACGAGGCGGATTCCAGCGAGATGGGCCACACGGCGGTGTTGTACCAGAACATGGCCACGCCGACGCCCCGGCGCACGTCGCCGGTCTGGCTCTGATATTCCCTGAACTTGCGCTGGTAGTCGATGGCCGCCATGGCCTTGTCCAGGCACTGGTTGAAGGAATCGGCGTACAGCTGGTTTTTGGAGAAGCCGTCCACGTAGCCCACCGGCATCAGGTTGCGCCGGCGGAACGCGACCGGGTCGTCCCCGATCGCGCGAACCACGTCCTCGGTGTGGCACTCCACGGCCCACATGGCCTGGGGGATGCCGTAGCCGCGCATCGCGCCGGCGACCGGCTTGTTCGTGAACACCGTGTAGGCGTCCACCTCCACGTTCGGGCAGGGGTACAGCTGGGGGAAGGCCCCCGCGCCCTTGGCGCAGATGCTGTGCCCGTGGGAGGCGTAGGCCCCCTGATCGGAGAACGCCTCCAGCTTCCGGGCCGCGTAGGTGCCGTCCGGGCGGACCCAGGAGACGATGTGGCTGCGGATCGAGTGCCGCGTGCGGTTGCAGACGAAGGTCTCCTCCCGCGGCACGTCCAGCTTCACCAGGTGCCCGCCCGTCTGCAGGCTCAGCCAGGCGCACAGCGGCTCGTACAGTATGTCCTGCTTGTTGCCGAAACCGCCGCCGATGTAGGGCTTGACGACCCGGATCCGGCCCCAGTCCATGCCCAGCGCCTGTCCGACGATGCGCCGGACGATGTGGGGGATCTGGGTGGAGGTCACGATGTTGATCTTGTTCCCCTCCACGTGGGCATAGCAGATGAAGTTTTCGATGTGGCAGTGCTGCACCACCGGCGTCTCGTACCAGCCCTCGACCTTTTTAAGCCCCGGCTCGCGGATGGCCTGCCCGTAGTCGCCGATCCGGATCTGCGTGTGCTTCAGGATGTTGTTGGGATAGTTCCCATGCAGCTGGGGCGCGCCGTCCTCCATGGCCTTCTGCACGTCCAGCACGAAGGGGTATTCCTCATATTCCACGCGGATCAGGCGCAGGGCCTGCGCCGCGGCGATCTCGTCCTCGGCCACCACCGCGGCGACGTCGTCGCCGTAGAAGCGCACCCGATCCGTCAGGATCAGGCGGTCCGCCACGTCCTGGTGGGACGGGTCGGTGGACCAGGGGTGCCCCGCCGTGGGAAAATAGTGCTTTTCCGTCAGGTCAAAGCAGGTGAGTATCTTCACGACGCCGGGCACCTTCTCCGCCTCGGACGTGTCGATGGAAAGCACCCTGCCGTTGGCGACGGTGGAATGTAGCACCCGGGCGATATAGGCCTTCGAATCGCACAGGTCGTCCGTATATTTGGTTCGCCCGGTCACCTTGTCATAGGCGTCCACGCGCTTTACGCTCTGTCCCGCGTACACGGGCTATCCCTCCCCTTTTTCAAATATCACAGAATTCGTCTTCCTGCAATAAACTTCATCGTGATCCCGGTCCGGTCAAGCTCCAGATAGAAGGCGCGCTCAAGCCTGTCCCCGACCGGAAGGCGGCGGGGGCAGGGCATGACGGAATCGTCCAGCACCACGGCGTCAAAGGCGTAGCCCGCCTCAAAGCTGCCCGCCTTGCCGAAAAACGCCCCGCCGCCCTTGGTGGCCAGGTAAAAGCCCTCCGGGAAGGTCAGCGGCTTCGCCGTCTGATCCAGGTATCGCCAGTACAGCTTCGACACCTGTATGGCGTCCGTCACCGCCCGGAACATCGAGGACGACTGTCCGCCCGCCATATCCGTGCCCAGGCCGACGCGAAGGCCCGCCTGCAGGTATCTGCGCACAGGGGCGATGCCCGAAGCGATGTTCATGTTGGAGGCCGGGCAGTGCGCCACCCACACGCCGTTCTTCCGAATCCGTTCGACCTCCTCCGGCGTCGAATACACACAGTGGGCCATGACGGCGTTGCCCTCGCCGCCAAAAAGGCCAAACCGGTCGTAGACATCGCCGTAAAACGCGGCCCACGGGCAAAGCCGACCCACCAGTTCGATCTCCCCCGGGTTTTCCGAGAGATGGGACTGGACCGGCAGGCCGTATTCGCCGCGAATACTGCCCAGCAGGGCCATCAGCGCGTTGGTGCAGCTGGGCGCAAAGCGCGGCGTGAGGATGGGCCTCGTCCTGCGATAGCCGCGTTCGGCGCACGCCTCGATGAAGCGCCGCGTGTCCGCCGCCGAGCGCTCGGCGCTCTGCTCCGTCAGCTCGGGCGGCGCGTTCCGGTCCATGTTGACCTTGCCCACATAGCTGACCAGGCCGCTCTGTTCCATACAGTCCGTCAGTATCAGCGTCGAAGCCGTGTGAATCGTGCCGAACACGACCGCCCGGGCGGTCGCGCTCCTCATGAGCGTATCGGCAAATATCCGATAGGCCCTCTCGGCGTATGCCGCGTCCGCGTACCGCGCTTCCTCCGGGAACGCGTACCTGTCCAGCCACTGCATCAGCTCGCAGTCCATGCCCGTGCCGCGATACGGATACTGGGGCGCGTGGGTGTGCAGGTCCACAAGGCCGGGCAGGATCAGGCGGTCGCCGCAGTCGATGACCTCCAGCCCGGAAAAGGCCCCGGGCAATTCGTCAAACACGCCCCGGCAGACGCCGTCCTCGCACACCACACAGGCGTTTTCCCGGACGACGAGTCGGCCCGCCTCCGGCGCGTAGCAGATATTTCCCTTCAATGCAAAACCGGTATTCAAATCCATGCTCCGTTCTATCGCAGATTCACGCCCCCGGCGGCAAACGCCTCGAGCAGCGCGTCCATATCCGGCGGGATGCGCATGGGCTCGCCCGCCGCCCTGATCGCGTTATTCACATCCTTGAGGCCGTTTCCGGTGACGATGGACACCACCGAGGCGTCCCTTTCGATCAGGCCCAGCTCCAGGGCCTTCTTGACCCCCGCCGTGCCGGTCGCGCCCGCCGGCTCCGCGAACACCCCTGAGGTCGCGCCCAGCAGGCGCATGGCGGCCAGGATCTCCTCGTCGCTGACGTTCACCACCACCCCGTTCGATTCGCGGATGGCGTTGAGCGCCTTGACGGGATTGCGGGGCACGCCCACGGCGATGGAGTCCGCCAGCGTGTCTTCTGCCTGGGGGACCCACTCCATCGTCCCCGCCGCGGCCGCCGTGTTGATCGGGCAGCAGCCCGAGGCCTGGACGCTGATGATCCGGGGCAGCCGGTCGATCAGGCCGGCGCTGTACAGATCCCTGAAGCCCTTCCAGACGCCGCCGATGGTGCAGCCGTCTCCCACGGAAACGGCCACCCAATCCGGCATATTGAAGCCGAGCTGCTCCGCGATCTCCAGGGAGACCGTCTTCTTGCCCTCCATCAGGTACGGGTTGATGGCCGCGTTGCGGTTGTACCAGCCCCAGCGGTCGATGGCCTGGGCGGAGACCCGGAAGGTGTCCTCATAGCTGCCCTCCACCAGGATCACCGTCGCGCCGAACATCATCAGTTGGGCCACCTTGCCCTTCGGCGCTCGGGACGGCACGAATATGAACGTGGAAAGGCCCGCGGCGGCGGCGTTGCCCGCCAGGGAGCTGGCGGCGTTGCCGGTGGAAGAGCAGGCGATGACGGCCTTGCCCGCTTCCTGGGCCTTGACGACGGCCATCGCGGACGCCCTGTCCTTCAGCGACGCGGTGGGATTCTGCCCGTCGTCCTTGATCCACAGCGTCCTGACGCCCAGCGCCTTCCCCAGCGCGTCCGCCCGGTAGAGCGGCGAGCCGCCCACCCGCAGGCGGGGACGGTCGCCGACGCCCTCGACGGGCAAAAACTCCATGTACCGCCACATGGTGGGATCGCGCCGCTGGCTCAGCGGGGTTTTCGCGACGCCGGCGCGGATATAGTCGTAGTCGTATTCGATGTCCAGTATCCCGCCGCAGTGCGGGCACGTGGTCGTCTCCGGCGTGGCGGGGCTGACTTTGCCGCACAGCGTGCACTTCGCCCCGGTGACGTTTCGCAAGGCCATATTCGCGCCCTCCTTACAGCTTTTTCAGCAGGCCGGTGTCCTCGTTGAACTGCCGGATCATATCGTCGATCCTTTCCGCGTCCGCCTTCACGCTGTCCCAGGTGTGTTCCGTGTCGTACCACTGGGCGTCCAGCTCCGCGGAGGTCTTGCCCTGCTGCTCGACCCAGGTGTAGTACTTCAGGTTGTGCACCCGCTTGCGCAGCGGATAGGTCAGCTCCAGCATGTTGTCGGTCTTTTCTCCGAGGATATGGGTGTGGAAGTCCACCGCCGCCATCTCCCGGGTATACGCCCCGTCCTGTTCCTGGAGCTCCTTCACCCGCGACGAGTACATCACGGCGGAGTCCGTCATCACCGACGCGACCACGTCGCGCTCCGTCAGCTCGTAGTACTTTGCCATCTTGATCGCGCAGAGCATGTTGGCGATGCCGGAGATGCCGAACAGCGCAAGCTGATCCAGCGTCTGCTCCGGGACGCCCGCGCTCTTCAGGTACGCGCGGCCCTCCGGCTCGTTGAACAGGCGCAGTACCCTCTGGGAGTCCTCGTCGTCGATGTCCACCACCAGGTCGGTGTTCCTGACATTGTGGATCCACGGCACGTGCTTATCGCCGATGCCCTCGATCCTGTGCGCGCCGAAGCCGTTCTCCAGCAGCGTCGGGCACTGCAGCGCCTCGCCGACGCCCAGCTTCGCCCCCGGCAGCACGTCCTTGATCCTGTCGCCCGCGCCCATCGTGCCGGCGGAGCCGGAGGTGAAGATCGCGCCGAACAGGCGATCGCCGTCGCCCTTCATCAGGTCGAAGGCCTCGAGGATGGCATTGCCGGTGACGTGATAATGCCACATGTAGTTGCCCATCTCGGCAAACTGGTTGAATATCACGCAGTCGGGCTCCCGCTCCAGCTCGTGGGTCTTGTCGAAGATCTCCTTCACGTTGGACTCGGAGCCGGGCGTGGCGATGATCTCGCTGGCCACCGTCTCCAGCCACTCGAAGCGCTCGCGGCTCATGCCCTTGGGCAGGATCGCGACGGAGTGGCAGCCCAGCAGCTTCGAGTTGAACGCGCCGCCCCGGCAATAGTTGCCCGTGGAGGGCCAGACCGCCCGATGGACGGACGAGTCAAACTGTCCCGTGACCAGGCGCGGCACGAGGCAGCCGAAGGAAGCGCCCACCTTGTGGCAGCCGGTGGGGAAATACTTGCCGACCATCAGCAGTATCTTCGCCTTCACGCCGGTCAGCTCGGGCGGCAGCACGATGAAATTGGGCGCGCCGAAAAGGCCGCCCGAGTCCTTCGGCTCGTTCTTCCACGTGATGCGAAACAGGTTGAGCGGATTCACGTCCCACAGGCCGACGCCCCTGAGCTTTTCACTGATCTTCTCCGGGATCGTCGTCGGGTCCTTCATCTGCGCGATCGTCGGTATGATGATGTTCTGTTCCCTGGCCCTCTGGATGTTGTGGGCCCTTCCCTGTTCATTGACGGTCAGATTGATCATGGTCTACCTCCCGCGGAAATCCCGCCGTTTACTTGAAAATTCATCAAATCCATACAGATTGATCAAATTATACTACATCCCGCCGCATTTGTACACCGAAAATTGCGCCTTTTTCCAAATTTGTTGTTTACCGGAATAATGGAGGCGCCTCAAAACCCGCGGGTTTTGAGGCGCCTCCATCAAAGGATTCAGTACAGCAGCAGCACGTCCTCCGGCGCGACGCCGAGGGCCTTCGGGAGCACGGCCGGGCGCTGTTGTTTCCCGTACCGCCACCAGAGCGCCGGGGTGTCGGGCGATTGATCCGCGTAGCGGAATTCGCTGACCCAGGCGAAGGGCTCCTCCATCTCCCGCAGGAAGTGAACGGGGAAACGATTGGCGGCGACCTCCGGGCGAAGGTAGTGGGCCCGGATCCCCACCGCCGCCACAGCGTCCCTCACCGGCCTGCCCGTGGTCAGATGAACGTTCCAGTCGGGGACGAACACCTGGCGCTCCCCGGTCTTCCTCGCCCCGGCGATGTTCTTGCAGCCGGTCAGCACGGCGGCGGCGCGGGTCTGCGGGTCCGCGAACAGCTCCCGCGCGTCCTTCACTGCCAGCATCCGCCCGTTCTCCATCACGCCCAGCCTGTCGCACATGCGAAAGGCCTCGTCCCGGTCGTGGGTGACCATGACGACGCTCCGCCCATACCCGGACAGCAGGTTTCGGAGCTCCATCTGCAGCCGCAGCCGCAGGTGGGTGTCCAGCGCGGCGAAGGGCTCGTCCATCATCAGAAGGTCGGGCGCGTTCGCCAGGATCCTGCCCAGCGCCACCAGCTGGCTCTGCCCGCCGGACAGCGCCCGGGGCCACAGCGCGGCGATGGGCCGTATCTGCAACAGGTCCATGATCTCATCCGCCCTGGCCTCCCGCTTCCTCCGGTCCCTTTCGGCATGCAGAGCGCAGAGTATGTTCTGCCGGACCGTCATCCCCGGAAACAGCGCGTAGCTCTGAAACAGGTACCCGACGCGGCGCGCCTGGGGCGGCAGGTCGATCTTCCTCTCGGAATCGAACAGCACCCGCCCGTCCAGCGCGATCCGGCCCCGATCCGGCCTGTCGATGCCGGCCACGCACCTGAGGGTCATGCTCTTGCCGCAGCCGGAAGCCCCGAGGATGCCCAGTATGCCCTCCCCGGCGGTAAACGATGTCCGAAGGTGAAACGAACCGGCCCGCTTTTCAATATCGACTTCCAGCGCCATATCGCTTCCTGTTCCTCTCCCTTTCCTCCAGCAGGTTGACCGCCAGCAGCACCGCCGCCGAGATGGCGACGTTCACCGTCACCCAGAAGAACGCCCCGGCCTCGTCGTTGGTGCGCCACAGCTGGTAGACCGTCGTGGAGACCGTCGCCGTCCTTCCCGGCGTATAGCCGATCAGCATGCTGGTCGCTCCGTATTCCCCCAGCGCCCGGGCAAAGGCGAGCACCGTCCCGGCCAGTATGCCCTGGCGGCAGGCGCGCATTCGGATGTGCCAGAAAATCCATGCGTTGGGCAGTCCCAGCGTCTGACCCGCCCACGCCAGGTTTTCATCGAAGCTCTCGAAGGCGCCCCGGGCCGTCCGGTACATCAGCGGGAATGCCACCACCACCGCGGCGGCGACGCCGCCGTACCAGTTCATGACCAGTCTGACTCCAAATTGCGCCAGAAGCTGTCCCACCGGGCGGCGCGTGCCGAACACGCGCAGCAGGAAATAGCCGCACACCGTCGGCGGCAGCACCAGCGGCAGCATCAGCAGCACGTCCAGCACCGCCTTCACCGTTCGGGGCAGCCGCGCCGCGTAGTAGGCGGCGGCGATCCCGGCAAAGAATACGATCACGCTGCTGACAGCCGCGATCCGAAGCGAATTGTAGAGCGGAAACAGGTCCATCATGCCGCGGGCCCGATCGCCGAGAAGCCGACCGATTCAAAGACCGACATGGCCTCCGGGCCCCGGAGCCAGTCGAGGAACGCCCTGGCCGCGTCGGGGCTTATGCTGTTCTTCATCACCGCCGCCGGATAGACCACCCGGCCGCACATCTCCTCGGTGGCGCTGTCCGTCACGTCCAGCCCGGCGCTGAAGGCATCCGTCGCGTAGACCACGCCGCAGTCGACGCTGCCCTCCACCACCTGGGTCGTGACCTCCTTCACGTTGGAGCCGTAGGTGATCTTACCGGCGGAGGCCAACTGCTCCTCGTCCAGTTCGTAGTACTTCAGTATCTTCTGGGTGTACTGGCCCACCGGCACGTCTAAGTTGCCCATGGCCAGCAGCACCTCGCCGTCCCTGAGCAGCGCCGCCAGGGCGTCAAAGCCGTCGATGCCCCTCGGGTTGTCCGCCGGAACCACCAGCGCCACCCGGTTCTCCAAAAGGTTGACGCGGGAGCCGTCCAGCACACAGTCCAGCCGATCCGGGTTCGCCGTCTCATCGGCGGCGATGTCCAGCTGGTTCATCTGCTTCTGGGCCGCGGAGATGAACACGTCGCAGTCCGCGCCCTCCTCGATCTGCGTCTTCAATGTGCCCGAGGAATCGAAGTTGAAGATCAGCGTGACCTCCGGGTTGGCCGTCTCGTAGACGCCCTTGATCTCATTCAGCGTCTCCGTCAGCGACGCCGCGGCGAACACGGTCAGCTCCGTCTGCGCCGACGCGCCCGCGCACAGGCAGACCGCCAGGACAGCCGCAAGGAGGATGGTCAATACTTTCTTCATTGTTACTGTACTCCTTTCATCTCGCGCACTCCGCCGCGGAGCCGCGCAGTATCCCCAGCCCGTGCTCCAGCGGCCCCAGTATGAAGCCCAGGCTCTCCCGCACGGCCTTCGGGCTGCCCGGCAGGTTCACGATCAGCGTCCCCTTTCGTATGACGGAGACGCCGCGGCCCAGCATCGCCCGGGGCGTGATTTCCATCGAGCGCACGCGGATGTACTCCGCGACGCCCGGCGCGTTCCGGTCCGCCACGGCCAGCGTCGCCTCGGGCGTCCGGTCGCGGAGGGAAAAGCCGGTGCCGCCGCTGGTGACGATCAGGTCGACCTGCCGCTGATCCGCCAGGCGGCACAGCGCGGCCTTCAGCTGCGCCTCGTCGTCCGGCAGCAGCAAGGTTTCGACGATCTGATACCCGGCGGCCTCCAGCATCGCCCGGGCGGCGGGCCCGCTCCCGTCCGCGCGCTCCCCCGCCGCGCCTTTGTCGCTCAGCGTGATCACCGCGGCGGTGAAGGGGCGGTCCGGGTCCGGCAGCGCCGCGTCGACGCCATCCCCCGCGCGGACCTCGCCGCCCTCCAGCACCTCTGCGAAAACGCCCTCCCGGGGCATGATGCAGTCGCCGACGCGGCGGTGGATCGCGCAGTGGCTGTGGCAGTCCTTGCCGATCTGCGTCAGGCGGAGCGTGGCCGCTCCGACCTTCAGGATCGATCCGACGGGCAGGCGCCTAAGGTCGACGCCCTCCACCAGTATGTTCTCGCCAAAGTCGCCGTCCGTCACGCCGCCGCCCCGCCGGTTGAAATCCTCCACCCGTTCACAGGACAGGAGGCTGACCTGCCGGTGCCAGCTGCCCGCGTGGGCGTCGCCCTCGATCCCGTAAGCTTTGATCAGAAGGGCCCTCTCCACCGGCCGCTTGGCCGTGCCCCGGGCGGCGCTGACGCAGACGGCCCGAACCGTTCCCTTTAAATTCATAGACTATGTCCTTTCATAATCGCCGCTCTTGCCCCCGCTCTTTCTGAGGAGCGCGATCCCGCCGATCTCCATGCGCCTGTCGATGGCCTTGCACATGTCGTAGATCGTCAACAGCGCGCAGCTCACGCCGGTCAGCGCCTCCATCTCGACCCCCGTCCGCCCGATCGCGTTCGCCGTGCAGATCGCCCGAACGGCGCACGTCTCCGGGAGCAGCTCGAAATCGACGGACAGCTTCGTCAGGTTCAGGACGTGGCACAGCGGGATCAGCTCCGGGGTCCTCTTCGCGCCCATGATGCCGGCGATCCGCGCCGCGCCCAGCACGTCCCCCTTGGGGGCGCTCCCCGCCGAGATACGCTCAAAGCATTCCCGGCTCATGGTGATCATCCCTGCGGCGACGGCCTCCCGCGCCGTCTCCGCCTTTGGGCCGACATCCACCATCCAGGCGTTGCCGTTCGGGTCAAAATGCGTCAACGACATGGCTTCCTCATCCTCCGATCCGCGCCATTTCCCTGTCTTCGGTCACCACATCCGGGTGCTCGAAGCAGTGCGCCTCTGGCTTGCTCCGAACGGCCTGGATGATTTTTTCCCGCACCCGCCGCTCCCGGTCGCCCTCCGCGCCCCGCAGGATGTCCCGCAGCGGTATGGCGTCCGCGTAGCACAGGCAGGGCTTCAATTCCCCGGTGGACATCAGGCGCAGCCGGTTACAATCCCGGCAGAACCCGCCGGAGACGGCGCTGATGAACCCGATGCCGCCGAGAAAGCCCTCCGCCCGCCGGTAGACGGCCGGGCCGTTCCCATGCGCCCGGTCGTCCGGGACGGTCCTGCCATAGGCCCGCTCGATCGTCGCGAGTATATCGGCGTTCGGCACGGTCTTCCGGCGCTTTCCCGCGCCGACGGGCATCATCTCGATAAAGCGCACGTCCACCGGCAGCTCCCGGGCCAGCGCGGCCAGCGACAGCGGCGCGTCCGCGTTCACCCCATCCTGCGCTACGCAGTTGATCTTCACCGGCAGCCTGCCCGCCGCCGCGCGGATGGAGGCCATCACCGCCTCCAGCGCGTCCACGCCCGTGATCGCCCGATATTGGGCCCGATCCGTCGTGTCCAGGCTGACGTTCACCGCGTCCAGCCCCGCGTCCAGGAGCTCGTCGAGCCGCGCCCTGAGCAACACGCCGTTCGTGGTCAGCGTGACCTGCCTGACGCCCCCGATCCCCTTGAGCGCGGCGACCAGCTTTGCGCAGTCGGGCCGGACCAGCGGCTCGCCGCCGGTGAGCTTGAACCGGTCGATCCCCAGGCTCGCCGCCTGCCTGCACACGAAGGCGATCTCCCCGCCGGTGAGCAGCGCTTCCGCGGGCGCAGGCGCGATGCCGTCCGGCATGCAGTAGGCGCACCGCAGGTTGCACCGGTCGGTGATCGACACGCGCATATAGTCGATTGTACGGCCAAAGCGATCCTTCAGCATTCGGGTCCCCTATCCCATTCCGAGCGCGCACACCGGGTAGCGGCAGACCTCGCAGTTCAGGCACAGGCCGCCGTGGCCCATCCGCGCAAAGTCCGCGCGGGTCATCGGAACGTCCGCGGCGATCCTCGGCAGCGCCACGTCGAATATCGTGGTCTTCGCGTACATCACGCACCCCGGCAGCCCGACCACCGGCGTGCCGTCGTCAAAGTAGCCCAGGCAGAACATCGCCCCGGGCAGCACCGGCGCGCCGTAGGTCACGACACGCACGCCGCTCTGGGCGATGGCCCCCGGCGTGCGGTCGTCCGGGTCCACGCTCATGCCGCCGGTGCAGCAGATCAGTTCCGCCCCGGCCTCGCGGGCCTTCAGGATCTCTGCGCAGATCCTGTCCCTGTCGTCCCCGGCCAGCGCGACGCTGATCGTCTCAATGCCAAAGGCCGCCAGCTTCTCCTTCACGACGGGCGTGAACCGATCCTCGATCAGCCCCTTCGCGACCTCGCTGCCGGTGGCGATGATCGCGGCGGTCTTCCGCTTGAAGGGCAGGATTTTCAGTAGCGGCGCATCGCCGGCGGCGGCCTTCGCCCGATCCAGCACTTCCTGACCGATCACCAGCGGGATGACGCGCATCCCCGCCAGCCTGTCCCCGACGCGCACCGGGGTATGGGTCCGCCGGGTGGCGATCATCACCTCTCCCACCGCGTTGACGGCGTTCAGCCTGTCCACGTCCACCACGAAGAGGCCGTCCGCGCCGGCGATCAGCTCGATCTTGCCCTCCTTGACCGGCGTCTCATGCATGTGGTCGTTGACGCACAGCCCGCAGAGCCGACGCGCCGCCTCGTCCTCGTGCAGCATGCCCGCCGTCTTCTCCCAGACGTAGAGGTGCTCCTTCCCCATGGCCAGCAGCACCGGGATGTCCGCCTCGGTCACGACGTGGCCCTTGCGGAACCGGGCGTCCTTGTACACCCCGGGGATGATCTGCGTCATGTCGTGGCACAGCACGTGCCCGACGGCTTCCTCCGTTTTGATCAGCTTCATCGTCCGTCTCCTCCGTCCCCCGCCCACACGGGCAGCATGAACACCGTGATCTCCCCGCCGCAGTACATCGCGCCCTTTTCCAGGGTGATCCGGACCAGGCGGCTCTCGCGGCAGCCCCTGTTCAGCATGTCGCCCGCGGCCTTCAGGATCATCGCCTCGGCGGCCCCGCCGCCGACGGTGCCGATGAACCGCCCGTCCGCCTGCATCAGCAGCTTTGTGCCGGGCCGCCGGGGGGCCTCCCCGCGCTTCTCCACGATCATGGCCAGCACCGCCGTCGGCGCCGCTTTTCCTTCGGCGGCCGCCAGCGCCTCCGCCATCCCCGGCGGGAAGCCCTCGCCGGGGATGGCGGCGTTCATGACCGAGATCACCTCGGCCATCACGGAGACCGCGATCTCCGCCGGCGTCCGCGAACCGATGGGCAATCCGATGGGCATATGCACTCCCCGGACCGCCTCGGCGTCAAAGCCCTCGTCCGACAGCTGCCGCCGAATGGCCTGCGTCCGGCTGTGGCTGCCCATCATGCCGACGTAAGCCCGGGGCTTGTTCAGGATGCGCCGCAGGCATTCCACGTCGTGGGCGTGCTCGCGGGTCATGATGACGAACGCGGTCTCAGGATCGCCCCCGATCCCGTCCAGGGCCTCGTCGAAGGGCCGGCAGATCGCGCGGCTCGCCCCGGCGACCCTCGCCTTATCGACAAATTCCGCCCGGTCGTCGATAACGGTGACCTCATAGTCCAGCATCGCACCGATCCTGACCACGGCGACGGACACGTGCCCCGCGCCGCAGACCACCAGCCTTCGGCTCCAATTGAGCGGCTCCAGAAAGAGCCTCGCGTCCTCCCATGCCAGTATGCCCGACTGCTCCCGGGGTCCCGCCTGGATTTCACCGGCGCAGGCGGCGGGAAAGGCGTCGTCCCGGCAGACCTCCGCCCAGCGCTCCCCGTTCCGGGTGAAAAGGGCCTTCGCTCCGGCGGACGCGCCCTCGATCACCCACGCGGCCAAAAGCGGCCCGCGCGCCCTGCGGGCGATGACGGCCTCAAAAAAACCTGACACGCGCATTTCTCCTTTGACTTTTCCGCTCGCCGATCCTATAATGATGTCATTCCCCCGGAAAGGAGACTCCCCTTGTACCGGCCCTATGAAACCCTTCAAATCGCGGGAAGGTGCGTCAGCGTCGTCGGCAGCGGCGGCAAGACGACGTTCCTGCGCCATATGTCCGAGCGCCTCGACGGGACCGTCGTGCTGACGACCTCGACCCACATCCTTCCCTTCCCGGGAATGCCCCTCGTGGCGGTCGGCACGGACGCCGTCAGCCGGGAACGCTCTCTCCGGGATATTCAGGCCGCCCTGAAGCATAGCCGGGTCGTCTGCGTGGGAAGGCCGCTGCCCTCCGGGAAGCTGACCGACCCCTCGTCCACCGTCCCCTTCGAGGACCTGCTCCGCGTCGCGGACGCCGTTCTGATCGAGGCGGACGGCGCGAAGGGACGCCCGCTGAAGGCACACCGCCCGTGGGAGCCGGTCGTCCCGGCCTGTACGGACCTGACGGTCTGCCTGGTCGGCGCCTCGGGCCTCGGAGGGCCGGCCTCCCGGGTCTGCCACTGCCCCGAGCTGTTCTGCGGGATGGCGGGAAGCTCCCCGGACGAGCCGGTGAGCGAATCGGCCGTCGCCCGGGTCTTGAATCGGGAAGACCTGGCGGACGTCTACCTCGTCAATCAGATCGACGCGCTGGCGGACCCGGAGCGCGCCATCCGCCTCTGCGGGCTCATCCAAAAAACGGCCTGTCCCTGTTCCCTCATGCCCCGCGGGGGGTGATCCGACCCACGCAGACCAGCTCCAGCACGCTGCCCGCGATGCACCGCGCCTTGTCGGAGATGGTGAAGCAATTCTCCCGCTCCTCCAGGCGCGGGTCCACGTCCGCCAGCTTGAAGCCCTTTGTGACAGGATAGCCGTCCCGGATCACGCCCCGCAGGACGCCGGAAATGCCGGTCTTCACCGCGATCTCCCCCTCCGGCGCGAGGATCGCGCCGACGGGTTCCCCGGCCTCCACCACGCTGCCGATGTCCCGGAGCATCCGGAACACGCCGGCAGCGGGCGCATGGATCACCCGCTGAGCGCCGACCCCGCCGATCAGGCCCGGAACGCCCGTGTTGGGCAGGGCGCTTCCCGACGCGATGATCCGGCCCAGGTTGTGCCCCCGCATGGTCTCTATCACATAATGAACGTCCGCGCCCGCCACGAACCCCGGGCCGAGGGCGACGGTCAGATGCGCCATGTCCATAGTCGTGCCCAGGTTTCGCTTGGCCAGTATGGCGTCCACCACGGCGGCGGGGCGCAGCCGCCGGATGCTCTCGCCCAGCGGGTCCACCAGCAGGGGCAGCTTTCCCGCCCCGAGCATTTCGGCGGCCTCGCGCACATCCCCCGCCCTGACGGCGGTGACGCCCTCCACGGTCGCCGAGCCGTCGTAAACGGCCTCCGAAAACGCCACCCGCCTGCGGATCGCGGAGGGGCGCTCCGATTCCAGCGCCAGCACCGAAAAGCCCGCGCGATGCAGCCGATGGATCGCGCCCGTGCTGATGTCGCCCGCGCCCCGCACGATGATCAGGTCGTTCATGCTCATCCCTCCAGGATCAGGGCGCTGTCTTCAAACTCGGTCACATGGCCGATGATTTCCGCGACCGGGATCTCGGATTTGAGCCGCCGGAGCAGCCCGACGCCGTCGCGCTCGCCGATCGCGATCAGAAGGCCGCCGCTGGTCTGCGGATCGTACAGTATGTCCTGCATGGCCCGGGATACGTTCCCGCGCACCGTCACCGACTTTTCCGCGAAATCCCGGTTCCGGTAGGCCCCGGCGGGCACCAGGCCCATGTCGGCCAGCTCCAGCGCCTCCCTGTGATACGGTATCTTCGCCGCCTCCAGGTGCAGCGTGCAGCCGCTGCCCCGGGCCATCTCGGCACTGTGCCCCATCAACCCGAACCCGGTCACGTCCGTGCAGCTGTGCACCGGATAGTCCCGCATCGCGCGGCAGGCGTCCCGGTTCAGGGTCGCCATCTGGCGATAGACCCTGTCCATCAGCGCCTGATCCGCAAGGTCCGCCTTTGCCGCCGTGGTGAGTATGCCGATCCCCAGGGGCTTGGTCAGGATCAGCACGTCCCCGGGCCTGGCCGCGTCGTTCTTCAAAATCCTCCGCGGGTGCGCAAAGCCCGTGACCGCCAGCCCGTACAGCGGCTCGCCGCCCCGGATCGTGTGCCCGCCGGAGATGATCACACCGGCCTCGTAGGCCTTGTCATAGCCGCCGCGCAGTATCTCGCGGATCCAGGCCTCCTCCATGCCGTCCGTGACACAGAGGACGTTCAGGGCCAGGCGCGGCTCCCCGCCCATCGCGTAGATATCCGAGATGGCGTTCGCCGCCGCGATCTGGCCGAACAGCCAGGGATCGTCCACGATGGGTGGGAAGAAATCCACCGTCTGGATCAGCGCGGTTTCATCGTCGATCACATAGACGCTGGCGTCGTCGCTCTTGTCAAACCCGACGATCAGCCGCGGGTCGGTGTGCGTGTGGAACCCCTCCAACAGGGTCGAGAGCGTGCCCGCCCCCACCTTCGCGCCGCAGCCCGCGCAGGACGCCAGCCGCGTCAGCCTCGCTTCCGTTTCCATGCTCATATCTCCAATTCCAGAACGTGCTGGGGACTGACGCCCGCGTCTGAGAGCAGCTGTCGCAGCCTCGCCGCGTCCCCCGGCGGAGCGCTCCACGCCAGGCCGCAGCCCGCGCTGATCTCCCTCGGCAGCGGGATCAGCCGGCCCTCCGCGCCGCGCTGATGGCAGTAGTCCTCGAACGTCATCGCGTCGTGGGTCGTGCGAAAGGCGACGATCAGCCGCGCCTCCCTCCGCCGCATTACGGCCTGATGACGGCGGAGGCCTTCATCTGCGCCTCCACGATGTCGTACATGTTGGAGACGACGCCCACCTGGAGCCTGTCCTTCAGCCCGTAGAAGTCCAGGCAGGTCCCGCAGGTCATGACGGTGGTCCCGGCCTCCTCCAGCTTCTTCAGATCCCGGACGGTATCCGGATCCTCCGTCGTCAAATACGCGCCCGAGTTGTAGCAGATCACCTTGTCCGGCGCGTCGTCCTGGCTGGTCAGGGCGAATATGAACGCCTTCATCAGCTTCTCGCCGAGCCTGTCGTCGCCGACTCCCATGCGGTTCGCGGACAGCACGACCACCCTGCCGCCCCCCGCGGGGACCGCGCGCTCCGGCGGCTCCGAGGGTGCCCGGGTCGCCCCTGCCGCGCCGGCCCTGACCTGCATGGTCACCGTATACGCCCTCTCCCCGGTTTGCGCGGACGAGACGGCAAATCCGTTGTGTTCGCCCAGCCGCGTCAGGTTCTGCACGGCGGTCTCGTTGTCGACCAGCACCGTCAATATCCCGTCCCCTTCAAAGGCCTCGATCGCCTTTTTCGCGTGGATGACGGGCAGCGGGCACGCCATGCCCGTACAATCCAGTTTCCTTTCCACTGAACCTTCCTCCCCTTTCATATCTATTTAGCTCCTGACTCCCGCGGCGATCTCCCGCACGGCCCGCGAGGCCGCATCGGCGTCGTCGGCCCTATTGAAATACCCGAAGCTGAACCGCACCGCGCCCTGCGCCTCGGTGCCCAGCGCGCGGTGCATCAGCGGCGCGCAGTGCGCGCCCGCCCGCGCGGCAATGCCGTAATCCCTCCAGAGCGCGTCGCAGACCAGCGCCGAATCCACATCCGACAGGTTCAGCGCGACGATGGGGCATCGCTCCCAGGTGGAAAAATCGCCGTACACCCGAACGCCCGGCACATCGGCCACCGCCTCGTAAAACCGCCTGGCAAGGCCGATCTCACGGTCGTGGATCGCGTCGATGCCCGTCCGTTCGATAAAGTCTGCCGCCGCCGACAGGCCGGCGATGCCGTGGCCGTTCAGCGTACCGGCCTCCAGCCGCGTCGGATATTCCCCCGGCTGTTCCTCGAGGTACGATTGGACGCCCGTGCCGCCCACCTTCAAGGGCTCGATATCGACGTCCCCGCCGACGCAGAGGCCGCCGGTGCCCTGGGGGCCCATCATCGCCTTGTGGCCTGTGAAGCACAGTATCGAAACGCCGTCCCGCGCCATGTCGATCGGCGTCGCCCCGGCGGTCTGCGAGGCGTCCAGGATGAACAGCAGGCCGTGCGCCGCCGCGATTTCGCCAATCCGGGCGACGTCCAGCCGGTTGCCCGTCAGGTTGGAGGCGTGGGTGCAGATGACGGCGCGGGTGTTCGGCCTGACGAGCCGCTCAAAATCCGAATAATCGACGCGCCCCGCCCAGTCCGCCGGCACGAAATCCAGTTCGACGCCCCGCTGCGCGCGCAGCCGGTACAGCGGACGCAGCACGGAGTTGTGCTCCAGCGCCGTCGCAATGACATGATCGCCGCTGCGGATCGTCCCGTTGATCGCGACATTCAGCGCCTCGGTCGAGTTGCCCGTGAATATGACCCGCTCCGGCCTCGGGCAGCCGAACAGCCCGGCCAGCTTTCCGCGGGTCCTGTACAGCAGGCGGTTGGCGTCCAGCGCCCCCCCATGGGCCCCCCGCGAGGCGTTGCCCAGCGACGTGAGCGCCTCCGTCACCGCCTGTACGACGCAGGGCGGCTTGATCATCGTCGTCGCCGCGTTGTCCAGATAGATCATCCACGTTCCTCTCTTTTCAGCAGTATCGGTCGCGCCGGGGCTGAACAGGCAGGCCCCCGTTCACCCGCCGAAGGTCGCGCGGCGCGCCGCCAGCAGGTCGTTCGCGGCCTCGGACAGCGCCTTTTCCATCTCTCGGTAGTCGCGGATTGCCCGCTCCCCGGCCTCGGTCACCGTCGAACAGCCGCCCCTTTTGCCGCCGCTCACCCGGTCGATCAGGTGGACGCCCATCTCCCGCTCAGCCCGGTTCAGTATCCGCCAGGCCTTGGTATAGGACATCTCCATCCCCGCGGCGGCGGCCTGTATGGAGCCCGTCCGGCGTATCCCCTCCAGCAATTCGCAGATGCCGGGACCGAAGAAGCGCTCGTCGGTGTGCAGCGTCAGCCTGACCCTGGCCGTGACGGGCGCGGGCGAATCCTGGTTTGCGTTCACGGTGCGTCCCTCTTTCCCCGCGTCGGGCAGCGATATGTTTCCAAAAAAATAACCATAGCCATTGTACTATGGTTATTGAAGGTTGTCAAGGGCGCGACACACGCCCGGCGCGCTCGTGCGGACCAGAACGTCATACGCCGATCGCACCCGCTCCATCTTCTCGGGCGTGTCCACGTCCCACAGCTCCCATTCATGGGCCGCCTGCACGATGTCGCATACAGCGCCCTGCGCCTTCAGCACCTCCAGGCCGCCCCGGTCGCCCGCGTAGGCGAGGAGCGCGTCCCGGAAGGACGCGGGAAACAGCACGGGGCTGCCCGCCACGTCCCCGTACCCCAGCCGCACCGCCCGCGACGGGCAGCGCTCAAACCGCTCCGCCATGGCCGCGAGCGACGCCGGGGAGACGAGCGGCTGGTCGGCAGGCATGAACAGGTAGCCCGCCGCGTCCGCCGGCAGGCTTTCGATGCCGACGTGGATGGTATCGCTCTTGCGCGCGCCGTCGTGCGTCACGCAGCGGATGCCCCAGCGCGCCAGCAGCGCCGCGACCTCCCAGCTCCGGGTGACCGCCAGCGGCGCAAAGCCCGCCTCCGCCAGGTGGCCCGCCGTGTGCAGTACGACCTCCCGGTCCCCCAGCACCTCCAGCAGCTTGTCCTTCCCGTACCGCCGGGACATGCCGGACGCCATGACGACGCAGCCGATCCTCGCTGTCACGGGCATCTCTCAATCCTCCGCCAGCGCGCTCGTCCCGCGGCGCAGATACTGCCCGTCGCCGCGCTGTCCGGTGAACCTTCCGTCGAGCGCGACGGTCTTTCCCCGAAGCAGCACCCGCTCGATCGCGCCGGTAACTTTCATGCCCTCGTAGCAGGTGTAATCCGACGCGCCGTGCATCAGGCCCGTGGTCATCGTCCATTCCCTCTTGGGGTCGATGATCGCCAGGTCGGCGTCCGCGCCGACGTCAAGGCTACCCTTGCGCGGATAGAGCCCCGCGACCCGGGCGGGATTCGCGCAGGCGTACCGAACCAGCTGCGGCAGGGTGATCCGCCCCTTGACGACCCCCTCCGAGTACATCAGTATCAGCCGCTCCTCCACCCCCGGCGCGCCGCTGGGGCAGCGTGTGAAGTCCTCCGCGCCCTGCTGCTTCTGCGTGGCAAAGGTAAAGGGGCAGTGGTCGGTGGCCACGGTGTCCAGCTCCCCCGCCGCCAGGGCCTGCCAAAGCGCGTCGCGATCCGCCCGGCGGCGAAGGGGCGGCGCCATGATCGCCTTCAGGCCCTCCTTCGGGTCGCCGTACAGCGCCTCGTCCAGCAGCAGGTACTGGGGACAGGTCTCCGCGCCGAAGTGCCGCTGGCCGATATTCCTCGCCCGCCGGACCTCCTCCAGCCCCTCGCGGCTGGAGAGATGCACGATATAAGCGGGGGCCTCCCCCGCGACCCGGGCCAGGGTCAGGAATCGGCGGACCGCCTCCGCCTCCGCTTCATTGGGCCGGCTGACGGGATGCCACCGCGCCTGGGTTTTGCCCTCCCGGACGAATTTATCCCGGAAATGGGTGACGATGCCATGGTTCTCGCAGTGCGAGGCGATCAGTATCCGCTCCCGCGCCGCCCGCTCCAGCACCTTCATCAGATCCCGATCGTCGATCCGGTAGTCATAGGTCATGTACACCTTGAAGCTGGTGACACCCTCCTCCCGGGCGATCTGCGCCATATCGTCCAGCACGGCGTCGTCGACGTGCTGCAGCACACCGTGGAATCCGTAGTCCACCACGGCGTTGCCGTCCGCCAGACGATGATATTCCCTGATCTGGTGCCACGGGCTGCATCCCTTCGGGCCGAAGGCCATGTGATCCACGATGGTCGTCGTTCCGCCGCAGGCTGCCGCGACGGTGCCGTCGCAGAAATCGTCGATCACCCGGGCGATCCCCACATCCAGATCCATGTGGGTGTGGATGTCCACCGCGCCGGGCAGCACGTACCTGCCGGCAGCGTCTATGACCTCCGCGTCCGCCGATTCCACGCGCTCCGCCACCCGCGCGATTTTACCGTCCTCCACGAGGATATCCCCCGCAAACACAGTGCTGTCTGTGACGATGGTTCCGCCCCTGATGATGCGCTTCATAGGCCATTCCTCTCATCCGGATGATTTTCGCTTCCCATTTCATTATAGCATTGACCGGCACGCGATTCAAGGGCAGGCATACGATTGTCAAACACTAATAAAAAAACTGCCGGCAGTCAACGCCCCCCGAAGAGATCAGGAAGGGCTCCGATGTTATCAGGCGTTTCATGAGGCGCCGTTTCTTTCCAGATGACGCATCCATGCGGGGTAGCGCCATTTCAGCATCCCCGCGCACAGGATTACCGTTGCCAGCGTGAACACCGGATACAGATACCAGATAGCTTCGGCTCCCCAGACCGCGGGGAGAAGCAGGACGAAACCAACCGGCGCCGCCAGTGAAAGCGTAAAGGCGATGATGATGGAACCCAGCCCGTCTCCCAGGCCGGTAAAGAAGGCGCCGCAGAACGTATCAAAGCCATAGAGCAGACACGCGACTGACGAGATCTTCAGCACCTTCACCGCCAGTCCGAGGGTCGCCTCGTCATAGCCTACGTACAGGGTCGCGATGGGATTTGCCAGCAGCCAGCACAGGACACCCATAACTACCCCGGTCAGAATCTGCAGACCCGTTGAGCGCCTGAGCAGCTCATGGATCTCCTGCTTTTTCTTTTCGCCGACCTTATATCCGGCAATTGTGATGATCGCGGTGGAAAAGCCGTATGAGATCGACAGGAATATCGATACGATGTATCCGAACACGCTCATGGCCGCCACCCAGCGCCCGTAAATGACGCAGTCGTCCAACGAATGCACGCTCGCTCCCACCATCCGGCCGATGGTCGGCATCAGCAGCACAAGAATGCCCCCGAGGATCAGTCCCACCACGATCATGAAAACAACCGCGCAGCTGAAAATCTCCCGGGCCTTTTGCTCTTCACCGCTCCCCAGGTACCTGGCGGCAACGGCGCTTGATCCCGTGCCGAACATGAGCCCCAGCGCGAACATCACCACACACAGCGGCATGACGAGATTGACCGCGGCAAAGGCTGACACCCCCAGCAGATTGGACACAAAATATCCGTCCACCATCTGAAAGGAAATGGAAACCAGCATATTGAGGATGCTGGGCAGGGCGTACACGATCAGTTTGCCGTACGTAAAGTTTTCGGCTAGTTCGATTTTTCGGTTTCACTCCAGTCTGATCATTCTTACTACTACATTATATCTGGTTGGTGTTTTGGCAGCCAGTCAGAAGACTGTTCTGGCATATGTGGCCATTGTTGAACCTCTGTCATATGATCTCTATGCATTCGCCGTCTTCCGGGATGCGTACCTGCTCAGCATACATGGTACCCGCCAAATCTGCCCTCAGCTGTTCCCGACTCAAATGGGCATGAGAAACCGTATCCATATGACTAGCGATCACAATGGATTCTCCTCACTTCCTGATGAACCGTTCGTCTCCGGCGTTGTCCTCAATGCTCACAAACTGCTCCACGGTCATGTGGAGATCGTACTTCTCCCTATCTCACTGTGATCAACTGATCAAAGCCCGTCGTTTCAAATATCTCCTTCACCGCATCGGAGGTGTTGCAAACCGTGACAGAATCCGCACCCAGCTTCTTCACGGCC
>JAFYBB010000335.1 GCA_017540445.1 Clostridia bacterium
GCGACGAGGCAATAGGAGAACACCAGGTGGACGACGTACAGCGGCTTCATCAGGTAGGTCACGCCCACCGGGTCCTGCCGCGCGTAGCCCACCACGTGGCCGGTGCGGATATTGGCGATCAGGTTGACGGAATCCAGCAGCGCCAGCAGCCGCGTGGCGTTCATGAAAAGCCGGGCGGCGCGGGTATTGTACAGCCGCGTGGCCAGGTACACGAAGTACAGCAGCGATGTCAGCATGCAGTCGATGCCCACAAAGGTCAGGCTGGAGGCCACCGAGATCAGCCGGGGCGCGTCGGTGTTCACGCTCAGCAGGTACGACAGCGTGATCACGCCCGCGAAGAACGCGGACCAGCCCAGGGCCTTGCCGACCTTCTCGTCCTTGCGGAACGTCTTCGCGGCGAAGTAGAAGTCGATCGCCGACAGTATGATCGCCACGAGCGTATAGGATACCATATAGCCGTTCGCCATTCCGATACCCCCTGCGGGCCCTGTTGAAGCCTGGTTTAACTGTATTATAACATCAATGCCCCGGGCTGTCTACCGCGCCGGGGCAAGATTTTTGTATCACTGTAAATAGTGTTTCTATTCCGCGGGCCGGGCGAACACCGCGCCGAAGATGTCCAGCGCCTCGTCCAGCAGCTGCTCGTTCAGGCTGGCCATGTAGCTGGTGCGCAGCAGGCACAGGTCCGGCGGCGTGGCCGGGGGCAGCACCGGGTTCACGTACACGCCCGCGTCGTACAGCTGGCGCGCGCGCAGCAGCGTGGCCTCGGGGGTGTAGGTGTAGATCGGTATGATGGGCGTGGCGGCCTCGATGATCGGTATGCCCCGCGCCTTCAGGCCCCTGCGCATGTAGGCGGACAGGTCGGAAAGCCGCTTCACCAGCTCCGGGTGGGCCTCGATGTGCCGCAGCGCCGCCAGGGCGATGGCCGCGCTGGCCGGCGTGATGGAGGCGGAGAATATGAACGGGCGGGAGTTGTGGCGCACGAAGTCCACCACCGTGGCGTCCGCCACCAGATAGCCGCCCAGGGAGGCCAGCGACTTGGAGAAGGTGCCCATGATCAGGTCCACCTCGTCCTCCAGGCCGAAGTGGCTGGCCGTGCCCCGGCCGCCCTCGCCGATCACGCCCAGGCCGTGGGCGTCGTCCACCATCACCCGCGCGCCGTACTGCTTCGCCAGCCTGACGATCTCCGGCAGCTTTGCGATGTCGCCGCCCATGCTGAACACGCCGTCGGTCA
The DNA here is from genome assembly GCA_017540445.1 of Clostridia bacterium. Classification (GTDB taxonomy): domain Bacteria; phylum Bacillota; class Clostridia; order Christensenellales; family Aristaeellaceae; genus UBA2862. The sequence continues at coordinate 1,235 of JAFYBB010000335.1, forward strand.
CGATCAGGCAGCCCGCGCTCTGCGGCACCTTCTTCAGCTGGATCTCCAGCTCCTCCATGTTGCTATGGCCGTAGGTCAGCATCCTGCCGTAGCTGAGCTTGCAGCCGTCGTAGATCGAGGCGTGGTTCTCCTTGTCGCAGATCACGTAGTCGCCGTGGCCCACGATGGCGCTGATGATGCCCAAATTGCTCTGAAAGCCGGTGGAGAAGGTGCAGCAGGCCTGCTTGTGCAAAAACTTCGCCAGCTCGTCCTCCAGCTCCAAATGCAGCTTCAGCGTGCCGTTCAGAAAGCGGGAGCCGCTGCAGCCGGTGCCGTACTGCTCCAGCGCCTTCAGGCCCGCCGCCTGCACCTCGGGGCAGGTGGTCAGGCCCAGGTAGTTGTTGCTGCCCAGCATGATGCGCCGCTTGCCCTCCATGATCACCTCGGTGTCCTGGCGGGTTTCCAGCGCGTGGAAGTAGGGGTAGATGCCCTTCTCCCGCAGGTCGTTGGCCACCCTGTAGTTATAGCACTTGTTGAAGATGTCCAATGCGTTCTCCTCCCCCGGCGGGGCCCTGCGATCGACGGCAGTGCCCCCAATATATTATCATTATAGCACACTGATGCACCCGTGTGCAGACAAATCTGTTTTATAAAGGTAAAGAATCGGGGACCGGCTCGCATCACATGTCTGGTATGATGCGACCTCATCCGTCAGCGCTGACGCGCTGCCACCTTCCCCAGGGGGGAAGGCTTTGGGTTGTCACGCCGCTCCGGTGGCAACACCATTGAGCCTTCCCCTTTGGGGAAGGTGCCCCGAAGGGGCGGATGAGGTCGCATAGATCGCCACAAGGGGACCGGTTCGCCTTATGATCGAAACCCAAGCGCAAGGGCGATCGATGGTGGAAACCAAGGTAACACCGAACTTTGTGTTTGATCCTTCTCAGTTCTTATTCTTCTTCCCCTTGCCCGCCGAGAACGCGGTTTCCCCGCAGAGGTACATCCGAACCAGCCCCAACAGGATCAGCGAGGACGTTATCACGAATACGACCGGCAGGTACTGCTTGTAGATGAACTTGCAGATGCCCGTCGCCGTTTCGCCCCCGATCAGCAAGGCCGCGAGGTATCCGAAAAACGACAATCCGCCCGCGAAAAGGCACACCATCATGCCATAGCCAAACAGCGTTGTCATCGCTTTAACGATCTTATCCTTCATGTGCTTCTCCTCCATTTCGGATCATGCGCTGTCCTTCGTCACAGTCCAAAGACGGGCAAAAAGCCCATCAGGACGATGACTTCCAGAATATACTGGGTGACGATCCACCAGATATCGTTCTTCGCCGCCTTCCCAAAGTCGGCGTTTGCCAGGCTGACGCCCGCCAAAAACGCCGGAGCGATGGGCGGGACCATGTTGGACATCACCGCGCAGATACAGGGCAGCATGGCCGCCACCAGGAGCGGGTTTACGCCGACGGCGGTGAACAGCGCGATGATCACGCTTCCGAACAGCACCACCATGGACGAACCGACAATCGCGATCCCAAGCACCGCGGTGATCAACGGAATCACGACGCACAGCCCCAGCTTGCCCAGGCTCAGCGAAGCGATGCCGGCCTGCAGCCCCGGGCCGATATCCAGATCGTTGAAGAGGGCTCCGAGCATGTAGCCGAAGAAACAAACCGCGATGGTCGGCACGATGCTCTTCACACCGGCTGAAAAGTAACCGGCGATCGCCCGGGGACTGACCATCTTCTTGTCCCTGACGATAAACATCGTATAGATCGCGACAACCCCGGCGACGAAGAACAGGATCGAGCTGGACATGTGCTTCGCGCCCGTCTCACCCAGTCGCGCCGTAAAGAAAGTGCTCTTGAACAGATAATCCAGCAGGAACGGTATGAATATGATCACCGGGAGCAGCAATCCGCGCCAGCCCTCTCTGAACACATCCCTGAGCTTGGGAATGTCCTCCTTGGGGACAGGGGCAACCTTGTAGATCTTGCAGAAGATGAATACCATCAAGAACCGGAGCAGTATAAACCAGATGGAGCAGCCCCAGCACACCATCCAGAACTGTCCGATGGAGAGGTTCATCTCGGGATGAAGCTCCTGGAACAGGCCGCACGCCACCACGATCGTCGAGGAGGGCGGGATCATGTTCCCAAGGCAGCTCGAAGCGCTCTCAATGTTCGCGGCCAGCTCGCTGGGAAAACCGGATTTCTTCATGGCGGGAATGGTGATCGTGCCCGTGGCCATGACGTTGCCGGGGCCGGAACCGGAGAGCGCGCCCATGAAACCGCTGACCGCGACGGCCACATATCCCGCGCCGCCGGTGACCCGGCCCAACAGCGCCAGTATGATGCCGATCGCCCCGTCGATCACCCCTGTTTTGGTCAGAAGGATCGACATGAGCACAAAGGCCGTCATCGAATACAGTGTGGACGTATTCAAGGTGGTTGTGAAATAGTCCCATACCTTGCCCCATCGGCCGTTGATGGTCACCAGCACGACGAAGCTGACAAATATGGCTTCGTAGATGGGTCTGCGAATCACCGCGAACCAGATCAGTATCACGGCCAGCATGATGCCCAGGGTCACGAAGGTCGTCTGCACTATAACCATATCCTTTCCTATGATATATTTGTTTGCCTATATTATGTATCCAATAAAATAACCACACTTATAATATATCTTGTTCTGTAAATATTCAATAGGGAAAGCGTTATAGTTTGGTTTTTTTGTCCTGTGATTGACAACCATAGGATGCGGCGGGACAATCCGCGCCTGCCGCAACCGGATTGTGCCCGCAAGGTAAAATCCTGATTGATTCCCGCCGCGGGGCATTTACAAATTCCGAATAATGGATATAATAAGGACGATATCTGCTTTGAAGGGAACCGCCCGCGAAAACCAGGCGCGCAGCGAGCCGGAGACTGGTGCAAGTCCGGAGGCCGGGGTCGCGGGGCATCCTCCCGGAGCAGCGGACCGAACGCGGGCATCCGCCAGTAGGCTCCGTCGGGCGCGCCCGTTACAGCGCGATCAAGGGGGCATATGCACATATGCCAAATTGGGTGGTACCGCGAAGCGCCTTTCGTCCCATGGGATGAAAGGCGCTATTGATTTGAGGAGGTTGAACGCCATGATCCAAAAGGTTTCCACCGCGCTGGATTTCCTGGCGCGCGAGAAGGAAGTCATCAAGTTCTGGAACGAGAACGACATCTTCCAGAAGAGCATGAAGCACCGGGAGGGCCGGGAGGTCTGGTCCTTCTTCGACGGCCCGCCGACGGCCAACGGCAAGCCCCACATCGGCCACATCGAGACCCGCGCCATCAAGGACCTGCTGCCCCGCTACCACACGATGAAGGGCCAGCTGGTGCCCCGCAAGGCGGGCTGGGATACCCACGGCCTGCCGGTGGAGCTGGAGGTCGAAAAGCTGCTGGGCCTGGACGGCAAGGAGCAGATCGAGGCCTACGGCATCGAGCCGTTCATCCAGAAGTGCAAGGAATCGGTGTGGAAGTACAAGGGCGAATGGGAGCGCATGTCCGAGCGCGTGGGCTTCTGGGCCGACATGGACAACCCCTACATCACCTACGACAACAACTACATCGAGTCGGTGTGGTGGAGCCTGAAGCAGATCGCCGACAAGGGCCTGCTGTACAAGGGCCACAAGGTGGTGCCCTACTGCCCCCGCTGCGGCACCGCGCTGTCCAGCCACGAGGTGTCCCAGGGCTACAAGGAGGTCAAGGAGCGCTCCGCCGTGGTGCGCTTCAAGGTCGTCGGCGAGGAGAACACCTTCATCTACGCCTGGACCACCACGCCTTGGACGCTGCCCAGCAACGTGGCGCTGTGCGTGAACCCCGACGAGACCTACGCGAAGTTCGACTACGACGGCCGCACCGTCATCATGGGCGACGCGCTGATCGAAAAGGTGCTGGGCGAGGGCGTGGAGGTCTCAAACAAGACCACCTTCCCCGGCCGGGATCTTCAGGGCATGCGCTACGAGCCGCTGTTCGACTTCCAGCGCGAGGCCATCAAGGGCGTGGACAACGAGCAGAACGCCTGGACCGTGGTCTGCGACGACTACGTGACCATGACCGACGGCACCGGCGTGGTGCACCAGGCCCCCGCCTTCGGCGAGGACGACGCCCGCGTGGGCCGGGAGAACCACATCCCGTTCTTGCAGCTGGTGGACGCCAAGGGCGGCATGGACAAGTTGACCTACTGGCCCGGCGTGTTCGTGAAGAAGGCCGACCCGATGATATTGGAGTGGCTGGAAAAAGAGGGCAAGTTAGTGGACGCGCCCTGGTTCACCCACGACTATCCGTTCTGCTGGCGCTGCGACACCCCGCTGATCTACTACGCCCGCAGCACCTGGTTCATCCGCATGACCGCGGTGCGCGACCGGCTGGTGGCCAACAACCGCACCGTCAACTGGTACCCGGACAACATCCGGGAGGGCCGCTTCGGCAACTTCCTGGAGAACGTGATCGACTGGGGCCTGTCCCGCGAGCGCTACTGGGGCACGCCGCTGCCGGTGTGGGTGTGCAAGTGCGGCAGGATCCACGTGATCGGCAGCCGCGCCGAGCTGAAGGAACTGGGCAACAACGTGCCGGATGACATCGAGCTGCACCGCCCCTACATCGACCAGGTGACGCTGACCTGCCCGGACTGCGGCGGCGAGATGCGCCGCACGCCGGAGGTCATCGACTGCTGGTACGATTCCGGCAGCATGCCCTTTGCCCAGTGGCACTATCCCTTTGAGAACAAGGAGAAGTTCGAGGCCTACTTCCCGGCCGACTTCATCTCCGAGGCCATCGACCAGACCCGCGGCTGGTTCTACACGCTGATGGCGATCTCCACGCTGCTGTTTGACCGCAGCCCGTTCGAGAACTGCGTGGTGCTGGGCCACGTGCAGGACGCCGAGGGCAAGAAGATGTCCAAGCACCTGGGCAACGTGATCGACCCGTGGGACGTGCTGGACAAGCAAGGCGCCGACGCCGTGCGCTGGTACTTCTACGCCAACGGCGCGCCGTGGCTGCCCACCCGCTTCTCGGGCGAGCTGGTCAGCGAGCTGCAGAGCAAGTTCATGGGCACGCTTTGGAACACCTACGCCTTCTTCTGCATGTACGCGTCCATCGACAACTACGTGCCCGGCGAGCACGTGGCCGACGAGAAGGACATGACGCTGATGGACCGGTGGGTGCTCTCCCGGCTGAACACGCTGGTGAAGACCGTGGACGAGGGCATGGCCGAGTACAGGATCACCGAGTCCGCCCGCGCGATACAGGCCTTCGTGGACGAGCTGAGCAACTGGTACGTGCGGCTGAGCAAGTCCCGCTTCTGGGGCAAGGACTGGACCGGCGACAAGAAGGCCGCCTACCAGACGCTGTACACGGTGCTGACCACGCTGAGCAAGCTCGCCGCGCCGTTCATCCCCTTCATGACCGAGACCATGTACCGCAACCTGGTGGCCGGCGTGGTTCCCGGCGCGCCGGAGAGCGTGCACCTGTGCGACTACCCGGTGTGCGACGCGTCGAAGATCGACCGGCAGCTGGAGGCGGAGATGGACGAGGTCGCCCAGGCGGTCACGCTGGGCCGCGCCTGCCGCAACACCGCCAACATCAAGGTGCGCCAGGCCCTCTCCACGCTGTACGTGAAGGGCAGCAAGCTGTCCGACGCCTGCGCGGCGCTGATCCGGGACGAGCTGAACGTGGAGACCGTGGCGTTCATCGACGACGCCCGCGCCTTCACCTCCTACCAGATCAAGCCCCAGATGAAGACGCTGGGCCCGAAGTACGGGCGTCTGCTGGGCAAGATCGGCGCTTACCTGAAGGACGTGGACGGCAACGCCTTCGTGGACGCCCTGGAGAAGGACGGCGTCGTGAAGTTTGAGATCGACGGCAGCCCGGTGGAGCTGTCCGCCGACGACTGCCTGATCGCCCCGGCCCAAAAGCCCGGCTTCGTGGCCCAGACCGAGGGCGACATGACCGTGGTGATCGACACCAACCTGACGCCGGAGCTGATCGAAAAGGGCTACGTGCGCGAGGTGATCTCGAAGCTGCAGACCATGCGCAAGGAGGCCGGCTTCGACGTGGTGGACCGCATCACCGTGGCCTACCGCGCCAGCGACGCCCTGGCCCCGGTGATCGCGAAGAACGCCGCCGCCATCGCCTCCGCCGTGCTGGCCACCGAAATCGCCGAGGGCGACGCCCCCGCCGGCGCCTACGCCAAGGACTGGAACATCAACGGCGAAAAGGCGACGCTGGGCGTCCGAAGGAACGGATAACCGAACCGACACCTGCCGCGCCGGACGACGCAAACCCCGTCGTCCGGCGCGGTTTTTGTCCGACCAAAATCAAGGGGACGGTTCTCTGTGTCGTTGACACAGAGAACCGTCCCCTTGATTTTGGGAGTGGCTCATTGCTGCCAGTGCTTCAGCTGGGAAAGGCCCGCGTCGTACTGGCTGCGGCGGGCGGCCTCCGGCAGGCCGTCGGGGTTGGGCATGTGCTGAACCAGGAAGTCGATCAGCGCCTCCTTCGACGGGTAGACGAAGCTGCCGTCCGCGTAGCACCACTTGCAGTAGTCCTCGTTGAACGCGCCGTCCGGCTCGCGGCTGATGAAGCCGTCCTCGGTCAGCGGCATGCCGCAGCACTGGCAGAACAGCTGGCGCGGCGCGCCGAGCAGCGTGTTGATGGACACGTCGAATTCCCGGGACAGCAGCCGCAGCGTGTCCGTGTTGGGCTGGGTCTCCCCCGTCTCCCAGCGGCTGACGGCCTGGCGCGTGACCATCACCCGCTCGGCCAGCTGGTCCTGGGTCAGGTTGTGCCGCTCGCGCAGCGTCCTCAGCGCTTCCCTTGCTTCCATAACCGTACCTCCCTGAACTCGTTTTTCTGTATTGTAGCCCCACACGCCCGATATCGTCAAGCAACGCGCTGTTGCCCCCTTCGTTTTCGACATTTTCCTGTTGCCCGCCGGCGCGGAATATGGTAGAATAGACAAAAAGTGGTATGCGAATGCAATCATCCGCGCCACCGACTGCCGGAGGGGCGTCATCGCATGTATATTTTCCCGGACGACATCCGAAAAGCCTATGAATCGCTGCCTGCCGCGCTGGTGTTCGACCAGTACATCGACGGTCGGGTGGTGCCGCTGCTGATCTCCGACGGCTTCTGCAGGCTGGTGGGCATGGAGCGCGAAAGCGCGATGCAGTGGTTCGCCCGGGGCCAGTTCGAGCGCGTCCACCCGGACGACGTGGGCAACGTCTCCCGCGTGAGCCGGGGCTTCATCGAGCGCACCTGCGACTACGACGTGCTGTTCCGCAGCCTGCACCCGGACGGCTACCACTTCATCCATGCGGTGGGCAACTGGCTGACCATGCCGGACGGCACGGAGCTGGCCCTGCTGACCTACAACGACGTGACCAACAGCAAGGACACGATCCTGAAGATCGCCGAGAACTACCGCATCTTCCAGGAGGACCGGTTCTACACCGACCCGCTGACGGGACTGCCCAACATCAACTACTTCCGGGAATTCGCCGAGGAGCGCGCCCACGCGCTGCGCGTGAGCGGAAAGACGCCGATGCTCCTGTACACCGACGTGAATTCCATGCGCTACTACAACAACCAGTACGGCTTTTCCCAGGGCAACGAACTGCTGAAGCTGATCGTCCGCGAGCTGAAGGCCGCGTTCCCGGGCGCGCTGATCATGCGCGGCGCCGAGGTCCACTTCATACTGCTGGACGCCTTCGACAGCCGGGAGGCCGTCACGGAGAGGATCAACGCCGTCAACGCGCAGATCCGCCGCAACGCGCTGGGCAACACCACCGGCATACAGGTGGGCATATGCGTCTATGAGGGCGAGATGGACACCGAGGCCGCCTTCGACCACGCCCGCAACGCGCTGAAGCAGATCGTGAACGACCTGAACGAGACCGACCACTTCTACTCCCAGAGCGACGATGCGAACTACTGGGCCCAGCGCTACATCCTCGAGAACTTCGACCGGGCCCTCTCCGAGGGCTGGATCAAGATCTACTACCAGGGCATCATGCGGCTTGAGACCGGCAAGAGCACCGTGCAGGAGGCGCTGGCGCGCTGGGTGGACCCGGTCCGGGGCATCATCTCCCCCGGCGAGTTCATACCGGTGCTGGAGAAGTACCACCTGCTGTACAAGCTGGATCTGTACATGATGGAGCAGGTGTGCCGGGAGATCCCCATGCGGGTGGACGCGGGCCTGCTCCTGCTGCCCGTGTCGATGAACTTCTCCGGGCAGGACTTCGACTACGTGGACGTGGCGTCGGAGCTGAACCGCCTGTACGACCAGTACAACATCAGCCGCTTCGCCGGCAAGGACTACTTCATCGTGGAGATCACCGAGCAGGACATGGCCACCGGCACCGAGCACTTCCACGAGCAGCTGCGCAAGCTGCGCCGCGAGGGATACAAGCTGTGGCTGGACGACTTCGGCAGCGGCTATTCGTCGCTGAACATGTTCAGCCGGTACGACTTCAACCTGATCAAGTTCGACATGGAGCTGCTCAGGAACCTGAACGACCACAACGGCGCGAACCGGCGGATCATCAAGGCCATGATCGACGTGGCCCGGGGGCTGGGCATCCACACGCTGGTAGAGGGCATGGAGACCGAGGCACAGCGCCAGTTCCTGCGCGAGGTCGGGTGCGAGCTGGCCCAGGGCTACCTGTTCCACCGCCCCGAGCCGCTGGCCTCGATACTGTTCAGGCGCAACAGCGGCCAGAAGTCCGGCCCATGCGAGACCCCGGAGGAACGGGAGGCCCACATCCGCAAGTGGATCGAGATGTGACACCCGCCAAAATCGGGGGGACGGTTCAAGCCTGTACATGTTGTAGAGGCGGCATTGCCTTCCCCTTTAGGGGGTCCGAGCGCCCGGGAATCTGTCCAGTGGACAGATTCCAGCGAGGACGGGTCGGCAGACCCATGGGACGGTGGCAGCGCCGAAGGCGCTGACGGAAGAGGTCGCCGCCCGCCTGAGAGGGAACAGGGTACAGGGAACAGGGAGAGCCGGGGACCGGATTGCCACGTCGTCCCCTCCTGCGTCGGGGACTCCTCGCAATGACAGGGCGGAGGTATTGCCATTTGCCTGTCATTGCGAGGCGGCCGAACGGAGAGAGGCCAACGTGGCAATCCGGTCCCTTGACGTTCGATCTATGCGACCTCATCCGGCGCTTCGCGCCACCTTCCCCAGAGGGGAAGGCTATGTCGCGGGGAGGCGGTTCGTATGGGGAGCCCTATCCCCCGCTCGGCGGTAGGGACTGTGTCAAAACGAACAAGCGTTCAAGCATGTACATGTTGTAGGGGCGGCATCGCCGCCCCTACACAATACTTTCCGTTACACCCGGATCGCGGCGTGGCCGGTCAGCGCCTCGGTCCGCGCGTCGGGCTGGCCCAGGCCGGCGTACAGCGCCACCGCGCCCTCGTCCACGAGCTCGCCCGCGCCGTTCACGACCAGCAGCCGGTCGGCGGGGATGGGCAGATCGACCTTCACGGCGCCGCCCGCGGGCACGCGCACCCGTTTGAAGGCCACCAGCCTCGGGTTGCGCGGCGCGTTTTCGGAGCCCTCGTTCTGGGCGTAGACCTGCACGACCTCGTCGGTGTCGACCGCGCCGGCGTTCGTCACCGTCGCCTCGACGCCCTCCGCGGTCCGCGCCGCGGCGCTCACCCGGCAGTCGCCGTAGGTCAGGCCGTAGCCGAAGGGGTACAGCGGGGCCTGTTCGATGTAGCGGTAGGTGCGGCCCGCCATGGCGTAGTCGGTGAACTCCGGCATCTGCGCCAGCTGGTCGTTGTGATAGAAGGTCACCGGCAGCTTGCCGGAGGGGGAGACCTTGCCCAGCAGTATGTCCGCCACGGCCCGGCCGCCGCGGGCGCCGGGGTACCAGGTCAGAAGCACGGCGTTCGCCCGCTCCGCGGCCGCGCCCAGGTCGATGGCGCTGCCCGCCATCAGCACGATCACGGTGGGCTTGCCCACGGCGAGCACCGCGTCCATCAGGCGGCGCTGGCTCTCGGGCAGCAGCAGGTCCAGCTTGTCGCCGGAGGCCGCCGCGTTGCCGGTATCGCCCTCCTCGCCCTCCAGCGTCTCGTCCAGGCCCACCACCAGCACCACCGCGTCGGAGCGCTCCGCCACGGTCAGCGCCTCGGAGATGCGGTCGTCCGGCTGGCTCAGGTTCTCGTCCCGGTCCCTGAACAGGTGGCTGCCCTGGCCGTAGAGCACCCGCACGTCGTCGCCCAGCGCGTCCTGCAGGCCCTCCAGCACCGTCACGTAGCGGGAGGACGTGCCGTGGTAGTTGCCGATCAGCGCCACGCGGCTGTCGGCGTTGGGGCCGATGACGCCCAGCGTCTTCAGCTTACCCCGGTTCAGCGGCAGCGTGCCGTCGTTCTTCAGCAGCACGCAGCACTCATGGGCGGCCTGTTCCGCCAGCGCCAGGTGCTCGCGGCACTCCACCTTCTCGTAGGGGATGTCGTCGAATGCGCTGCCCTCCATCAGGCCCAGCAGATAGCGGCAGGTGAACAGCCGCACGGCGCTGCGGCGGATCATCTCCTCGGTGACCAGCCCCTGCTCCAGCGCCTTGAGCATGTACACGTAGGTGTTGCCGCAGTTCACGTCGCAGCCCTGCTTCAGGGCCAGCGCGGCGGACTGCTCCGGCGTGTCGGTGACCATGTGGCCGGTGTGGAAGTCCTTGATGGCCCAGCAGTCGGACACGAAGTGGCCCTCGAAGCCCCACTCGTCCCGCAGTATCCTCTGCAGCTCGGCGCTGCCGCAGCAGGGCTCGCCGTTGGTGCGGTTGTACGCGCCCATCACGGCCTCCACCCCGGCGTCCACCAGCGCGTGGAAGGCGGGCAGATAGGTCTCGGCCATGTCCTTCTTCGACGCCTCGGCGTTGAAGTGGTGGCGCAGCGCCTCCGGCCCGGAGTGCACCGCGAAGTGCTTGGCGCAGGCGGCGGCCTTCATGACCTCGCCCTCGCCCTGCAGGCCCTTCACGTAGCTGACGCCCATCTCGCCGGTCAGCGTCGGGTCCTCGCCGTAGGTCTCGTGGCCGCGGCCCCAGCGGGGGTCTCGGAATATGTTCACATTGGGGGACCAGAAGGTCAGCCCCTTGTAGATGTCCCGGTCGCCGTGGCGGCTGGCGGCGTTGTACTTCGCCCGGCCCTCGGTGGCCGCCACGTCGCCCAGGGCGCGCACCAGCGCCGGGTCGAAGGTGGCCGCCAGGCCGATGGCCTGGGGGAAGGACGTGGCCGTGCCCGCGCGGGCGACGCCGTGCAGCGCCTCGTTCCACCAGTTGTAGGCGGGGACGCCCAACCGCTCGATGGCCGGCGCGTCGTAGCGCAGCTGGCTCGCCGCCTCCTCAATGGTCATCCGTTCGACAAGGGCCCGGGCCTTTGCTCTGGCTTGCTCGCGATTCATACGGTCCCCTCCCACGATCATTATTTCCTTGATGTTACAATACCCAAAAGCCCTTGTCCTTGTCAAGGCCAATAATGTCCGTCTCCGAGGGGTTTCAGGGAATTAGCAAATAATGCGCACACTCCGACAGAATGTGCGCATCGATTGACGAAGGATTCCGGCTCAGATGATGGCCTTCGACCCCACCGCCATCAGCGTCATGATCAGGCAGGCGGTGACGTTGCCCAGCAGTATCGCCGCGGTGGCCTTGCCCCGGGGCATCCGAAACAGCGCGGCCACGGCGCTGCCGGTCCACACGCCGGTGCCCGGCAGGGGCAGCGCCACGAATATGTACAGCGCCAGCAGCTCCGCCGTCTCGGCGGACAGCTTGCTCCGCAGGCCCTTTTGGTTCTTCTCGTTCATCGATTCGCGCTTCTTCGCGGCGTGCTTCTCCAGCCACGCGGCGAACCGGCGCACGGGCTTGATCGGAAGCGTGTAGAACCAGTCCAGCACCGGCCGCAGCAGCCACAGTATGAACGGCACCGGCAGGCTGGAGCAGATCAGCGCCAGCAGAAAGGAGAACACGGCGGGCATGCCCATGCGCACCGCCACCGCCACGGCGTAGCGCCCCTCGAAGGTGGGCACCATGCTCAGAAGCGCCGCGGTGACGATCTCGCGGGTATGCTCCTGCCAGACAAACGCGGTCGAGGCCGCGGCCAACATGAATCGATCGATCATAATGCCTCCAATGAAACGGGAATGTGGGCGTCCACCGCCCATTATACGCCATCCCCCGCGTCCTTCCCATCAATCCTGTGTAAACTTATGGTAGTCATCCAGAAAGCTGTGGCGCTCGCCGCGGTACTTCCAGCCCAGCAGCGTGTCCAGCTGGACCCGGTGGATGCTGTTGAAGATGTTCTGCTCCACCTTGGGGTCCCGCTCGTGCAGCCGGGCGATCAGTTCCTTGACTTCCCGGCGGCGGGAGGCGATCTGACCGCCTTCGGCGGCCTCGGTCATCCGGCAGGCGCACTGTATGAATTTCAGATCGAACCGGTCCCGCCAGGCGGCGATGTCGGCCTCGCGGACCATGTACATCGGGCGGATCAGCTCCATACCCGGGAAGTTCGCGGCCCTCAGCCTGGGCGGCATGGCCTGGAGCTGCCCGCCGTGGAGCATGGCCATCAGCGTGGTCTCGATCACGTCGTCGAAGTGGTGCCCCAGGGCGATCTTGTTGCAGCCCAGCGCCTTCGCCTTCTTGTACAGGCAGCCCCGGCGCATCCGGGCGCAGAGGAAGCAGGGGTGCTCGTCCTGGGCGTTCGCCACCTCGAACACGTCGCTCTCAAACAGCGTGCAGGGCAATTCCAGCCGCCGGGCGTTTTCCTCCACCTGCCGGCGCACCTCGGGCCGGTAGCCCGGGTCCATGATCAGGGTCACGGCCTCAAAGGGCACCTCGCTGTGGCGCTCGAGCAGCTGCATCAGCTTCGCCAGCAGCATGGAGTCCTTGCCGCCGGACACGCACACGGCGATCCGGTCCCCCGGCGCGATCAGCTCGTACTGCCGTATGGCGCGCATGAAGGGCCGCCAGATGGGCTTGCGCAGGTCGGTGAGCAGGCTCTGCTCCATGCGCTGAACGTCGGTCATATCGCGGGCCACGGCACATCCTCCTTCCGCCCGGGCCGCGGCGGCGCGGGCTGGGTCTATTGTAATCACCGCGGCGGCGCGCTGTCAAGGGCCGGCCCGGAAGGGAATTGCCAAAACTACGGGAAAAGTTGCAAAAGCGGCGGCGGGGCTATTGCTATTTCGTAAAAGTATAGTATAATGTAGGTATATTATGCCGTCCTGCGGGGCGGAAGGGGGGGCGCGTCATGCGGCTTGGAGGAACGGTCGCGGGGGCCTGGAGGACCCCGAAGGAATGGGAGGCGCTGCTGGTCAAGTCGCGGTTTCGGGCGGTGACGGCGCCCTTTGACTGCCGCACCCCGCGGGACGTGACCGACGCCCTGCTGGAGATCTGCGCGCGCCGCGACGTGATGATCGCGGAGATCGGCGTGTGGAAGAACCTGTTCGACCCCGACCCCGCCCGGGCCGCGGAGGCGCTGGCCTACGCGAAGGGGCAGCTGGCGCTGGCGGACGAGGCCGGCATCCCCTGCTGCGTGAACATCGCCGGCACCGCCTCGGCGGCGGGCTGGGACGCCGCGGACCGGAGCAACTTCACCGACGAGACCTACGGGCGCATCGTCGACAGCGTGCGCGAGATCCTCGATAGCGTCCGGCCCCGGCGGGCGTACTACTGCCTGGAGCCCATGCCGTGGATGGTGCCGGACAGCCCGGAGGGCTATCTGCAGCTGATCCACGACGTGGACCGGCCCGGGTTCGGCGCGCACATGGACTTTGTGAACATGATCAACTGCCCGCGGCGCTGCCTGGCCCCGGAGGCGTTCATCGAGCAATGCTTTTCAACGCTCTCCGGGCACATCAAGAGCACCCACATCAAGGACACCCGCCTGCACCCGACGAACCTGACCGCGCTGATTCAGGAGTGCGCGCCCGGCGAGGGGACCCTCGATTACGAGGCGGTGCTTCGGATCATGGACCGCCACCTGCCCGCGGACGCCCCGATGCTGCTGGAGCACATGACCACCTTCGAGGCGTACGCGGCCGCCTACGACTACGTTTCCGCCGCCGCCGCGCGCGCGGGAATCGCGGTATGAGCACAACGAACCACAGGGAGGAACCAATATGAAGTATCGCAATTTCGGCAAGCTGGGCATACAGGGCTCGGCATTCGGCCTGGGCTGCATGCGCTTCAACGGCGCGGCGTCCGGCGACAGCGTCATCGACGAACAGAAGGCCATCTCGCTGATCCGCCGCGCCATCGACGGCGGCGTCACCTATCTGGACACCGCCTACGTGTACCTGGACAAGACCTCCGAGATCGTGCTGGGCAAGGCCCTGCAGGACGGCTACCGCGACCGGGTGACCATCGCCACCAAGATGCCCGCGGAGCACGTGCACAACCGGGCCGAGATGGAGGCGCTGCTTGAGGAGGAGCTCACAAAGCTGCAAACCGACCACATCGACTTCTACCTGATGCACGGCATCGACCTGGAGCGCTGGAAGTATTTCAAGTCCATCGGCGCGCCGGAGTTCTTCGACGACATGAAGCAGGCCGGGAAGATCCGCTACAAGTGCTTCTCGTTCCACGGCCCCTACGACCAGTTCGAGGCGATACTGACCGACTGGGACTGGGACATGGTGCAGATCCAGTACAACTTCATGGACGTGAACAACCAGGCCGGCACGAAGGGCCTGGAGCTGGCCGGGCGCATGGGCATACCGGTGGTGATCATGGAGGGCCTGCTGGGCGGGCGGCTGGCGAACGCGCCGGACAACGTGCAGGCCCTGTACGACGCCTTCCCGGTGAAGCGCACGCCGGTGGAGTGGGCCTTCCGGTGGCTGTGCAACCACCCGGAGGTGGCCACGGTGCTCTCCGGCTGCAACGAGGCCGAGCAGATCGACGACAACCTGCGCATATTCGACACGGTGGAACCGAACATCATGACCGACGACGAGCTGCGCCTGATGGACGCGGTGCGCGCGGCCTACCTGGACCGCACGAAGATCGGCTGCACCGGCTGCCGCTACTGCATGCCCTGCCCCAACGGCGTGAACATCCCCGGCACGTTTGCCGCGTGGAACAATGTGTCGCTGTACGGCATCGACCCGAAGCAGGACTGGGGCTTCTCGATGATGCTGAAGAACGGCGCCACCCCGGACAAGTGCGTGGCCTGCGGCGCGTGCGAGGCGGCCTGCCCGCAGCACCTGAACATCATCGACGGCCTGCAGACGGCGTGGAAGGAACTGAACGCATAGGACACACGATGATCAACAGCGGCGCAAATTCTAAGAATTTGCGCCGCTGTTTCCTGTTGTTACTTATAATTTTTGAATTTTTTGTGTCAAAACCAGATGTTTTCGCGGACCATTCAACTAAAATCAATATTCATGAAATATAATGTATGCGTTTGGTAATATTGAGCAAGGAGCAATGCGACCTTATGAGATATGTACGAAACGCGATCATCGCGATGCTGATACTGTTGCTTATGCCCACAGGCGCGCTGGCCGTCACCGCCAAGGTGACCAGCGGCTCGGCGCGGGTCTACCGCAGCGCCTCCACCTCCAGCGCCAACGCCGCCCTGAAGAAGGGCCTGTGCCTGACGGTCAACACCGTCTCCGGCGCGTGGGCGAAGGTGTCGTACAAGGGCGTCACCGGCTACGTGCCCACCAAGTACCTGAGCACCACCGACAGCACCGACACGGCCAAGGGCAGCCGCTGCGTGGGCTACATCAACAAGCAGACCGTCGCCTACACGGAATATTCCAAGTCCTCGGAGCAGTTCACGCTGGAGGTGAACGCCCAGGTCACCGTCGTGGGCCAGAAGGGCAGCTACTATCAGATCGAAGCGGACGGCCGCACGGGCTACGTGCCCAAGTCCTGCGTCTCCCAGTATCAGGTGGCCGCGGACGTGGATACCTGGAAGTCCAGCGTGGTCACGATGAACTGGTTCAGCGGCGGCAGCAGCGCGTTCCCCACCGGCAGCTACGGCTACATCTACGACATCGACACCGGCATCTACCTGCGCATCAAGCGCATGGGCGGCTACAACCACGCCGACGTGGAGCCCGCCACCTCCAAGGACACCGCGAAGCTGAAGAAGATCGCGGGCGGCACGTTCTCCTGGGACAGCCACGCCGTGATCCTGAAGGCCGGCAGCAACTATATCGCCTGCGCCATCAACACCAAGCCCCACGGCAAGCAGACCATCAAGAACAACAACTACAACGGCCAGTTCTGCCTGCACATGGTGGGCAGCATCACCCACGGCACCGAGAGCGTGAACAGCAATCACCAGGCCTCTATCCAAAAAGCCTACAACTGGGCGCACTGACAGGTATTTTTCTCAGTCCTTCTGAATAAACTACTTCCCGTGGAACCCATCAACGCATTCAGGAGGACAAACCCATGAAGAAGGCATTTCTGCTGCTCCTCGCCCTATCGCTGTTGACGCTGGCGCTGACGGCCTGCGAGGGCAGGACCACCGCCACGACCACCACCCCCACCGAGGCCCCGGCGCAGAACACCGTGGAGCCCGCCCCCACCGCCGCCGGCAACGCCGCGCAGAACGCGGCTGAAGGCGTGGGCAACGCCGTGGAACAGGCCGGCGACGCCGTGACCGGCGCCGTGGACGACGCGGTGGACACCCCCGCGGAAAACGCGAACTGAATATCAAAGCGCCCCGGACGGTTGTCCGGGGCGCTTTGTCGGCCGGCAGCGATTGGTGGTTTTTTTATTTGTTGATAACACATCCGCGAACGATATGCGCTATAATGGCCCTAAATCATCGGAAAGGGGCTGCGCGCGTGAGTCAGACCGCAACCGGCAAGCAGGGGCCGTACAGCCGGCTCCTCCGCCTGACCGTGCCCATCGTGCTGCAAAACCTGCTGAGCGCCGCCGTGAACTCGGCGGACGTGGTGATGCTGAACTTCGTGGGCCAGGCGCACATCTCGGCGGTGTCGCTGGCGGCGCAGTACGCCAGCGTGCTGTTCATGATCCTCTACGGCCTGGGCACCGGCGTGACGATGCTGGCCGCCCAGTACTTCGGCAAGAAGGAGATGCGGGCCGTAGAGGCGGTGGAGGGCATCGCCCTGCGCTTCTCGCTGATCGCGGCGGCGGTGTTCGCGGCGGCGGCCCTGTGCGCGCCGCGACTGATGATGCGGGTGTTCACGCCCGATGCCGAGCTGATCGAGATCGGCGCGGGCTACCTGCGGTACGTGTCCGTCGCCTACCTGTGCTGGGGCATCATCGAGGTGTACCTGGCCACGCTGCGCAGCATCGGCCGCGTGGCCGTCTGCACGGCGCTGAACACGGTGGCCTTCACGCTGAACATACTGCTGAACGCGGTGTTCATATTCGGCCTGTTCGGCGCGCCGAAGCTGGGCGCGGCGGGCGTGGCGCTGGCCACTTCGATCTCGAGGCTGGTGGAACTGGCGCTGGTGTTCATCGTGTCCCGCAGCAGCAAGGACGTGAAGCTGAAGCCCTCGCTGCTGCTGATTCGCAACAAGCTGCTGTTCAGGGATTTTCTGCGCATGGCCATGCCCGCCCTGGCCAACGACGTGAGCTGGGGCCTCGCCTTTTCCATGTATTCGGTGATCATCGGGCAGTTCCTGGGCAGCGACATGGTGGCCGCGAACTCCTTCGCCGGGCTGATGCGCAATCTGGGCACGGTGCTGTGCTTCGGCGTGGCCAGCGCGGGCGGCATACTGCTGGGCCAGATCATCGGCGAGGGCCGCATGGAGGACGCCGACAACACCGCGAAGGCGCTGATGAAGATGACGGTGATCAGCGGGGCCATCGGCGGCGCGATCATACTGGCCGCCATGCCCCTGGTGCTGCGCTTTGCCGACCTGACGGACGCGGGCAAGGGCTTTCTGAAGGTCATGCTGCTGATCCAATCCTATTACGTGATGGGCGCGGCGGTCAACACCACCCTGATCGCCGGCGTGTTCCGCGCCGGGGGCGACAGCCGCTTCGGCTTCATCTGCGACACCATCGACATGTGGTGCTACGCCGTGCCGCTGGGCTTCTTCGCCGCCGCGGTGCTGAAGCTGCCGCCGCTGTGGGTCTACTTCCTGCTGTGCACCGACGAATTCGTCAAGTGGCCCTGGGTCATCGGCCACTACAAGAGCAAAAAGTGGCTGAAAAACGTGACGCGGGACGGGCTGTTCGACGAGACCCGCTGAGACACCCCACAATGGAATGGGGGACGGTTCCTTATTCCACTTTCAAAAGTGGAATAAGGAACCGTCCCCTATTCCGTTTTCAGTTACAGCAGCAGTATCCCCTTCTCCGCGCAGGCGCGCAGGGTCTCCTCATCCCAGATGCTGCTCTGCACCTCGCCGATGTGGGCGTTGCCCATCAGCAGCATGCACAGGCGGCTCTGGCCGATGCCGCCGCCGATGGTCAGGGGCAGCTCGTCGTTGAGCAGCATTTTGTGGAAGGGCAGCGCCCGCCGATCGTCGCAGCCCGCCAGGGTCAGCTGGCGGTCCAGCGATTCGGCGTCCACGCGGATGCCCATGCTGGAGATCTCAAACGCCCGGCCCAGCACCTCGTTCCAGTACAGTATGTCGCCGTTCAGCGCCCAGTCGTCGTAGTCGGGCGCGCGGCCGTCGTGGGGCTTGCCGGATCTCAGCTTTCCGCCGATCTGCATGATCAGGGCCACGCCGTGGGCCTTCAGGTAGGCATCCTCCCGGTCCCTCGGGTCAGTAAGGTCCGGGTACATGTCCTCCAGCTCCTGGGTGGTGATGCAGGCCATCTCCCGCTTCAGCTTCACGCGGATGCTGGGGAACTCCCGCCGCAGCCGGTCCGAAACGTCGGCCACGCAGCACACGATCTCCCAGGCGGTGCGCCTGAGCGTGTCCAGCGTGCGGTCCTCCCGGGCGATGATCTTCTCCCAGTCCCACTGGTCCACGTAGATGGAGTGCAGGTTGTCCAGCTCCTCGTCGCGACGGATGGCGTTCATGTCGGTGTACAGGCCGCGGCCCACGTGAAAGTCGTAGCGCTTCAGCGCCAGGCGCTTCCACTTGGCCAGCGAGTGCACCACCTCGCCCTCGCCGCCCACGGCGGGCACGTCGAAGCGCACCGGGCGCTCCACGCCGTTCAGGTTGTCGTTCAGGCCCGATTCCCGGCGCACGAACAGCGGCGCGGACACCCGGCGCAGGTTCAGCGCGTGGCTCAGCTCCACCTGGAAATTGTGCTTGATGAATTCGATGGCCAGCTGGGTGTCAAATACGCTCAGCGGCGGCCTGTAGCCCTCGGGTATGGTGACGCGGTTCATCGGCGCTCCCCCTTCGTGTTTCAATATGTAGAGAAGTATACTCCACGCGCCGCGCAAATGCAAGTTAACAAAGTAAATATTGCAAATTCCACATTTTGCCGCTATAATGTTCGCATGCAGCCGGGCAGACCCGGCTTGCCAGATTTCCGCTAAGGGGGACGACATCATGGCGTTGAAAAATGCGTATCTGATCGACCTGATGAGCCGCGTTGAGGCTCGCAACCCGAAC
>JAFYBB010000336.1 GCA_017540445.1 Clostridia bacterium
GGCAAACAGATGCTCAAAAATTTCATCGAAATGTAAGGAGGCATACCCATGAGCAAGGAATCCATCGTGAAGAGCGTCAACAAGGAGGATCTGACCTACGACGAGGCCTACGCCGTGATGAACGAGATCATGTCCGGCGAGACGAGCCCCACCCAGAACGCGGCGTTCCTGGCGGCGCTGTCCACCAAGAGCGCCCGCGCCGAGACCACCGACGAGATCGCCGGCTGCGCCGCCGCGATGCGCGACCACGCCACGAAGGTCAATACCGGCATGGACGTGTTCGAGATCGTCGGCACCGGCGGCGACAATGCCCACAGCTTCAACATCTCCACCACCGCCGCGCTGATCTGCGCCGCGGGCGGCGTGAAGGTGGCCAAGCACGGCAACCGGGCGGCGTCCTCGCTGTGCGGCACGGCGGACTGCCTGGAGGCGCTGGGCGTGAACATCCAGCAGAGCCCCGAGAAGTGCGTGGAGCTGTTGAACGAGGCGGGCATGTGCTTCTTCTTCGCCCAGAAGTACCACACGTCGATGAAGTACGTGGGGCCCATCCGCAAGGAGCTGGGCTTTCGCACCGTGTTCAACATACTGGGCCCGCTGACCAACCCCGGCAGCCCGACCACCCAGCTGCTGGGCGTGTACGACGACTACCTGGTGGAGCCGCTGGCGCAGGTGCTGATCAACCTGGGCGTAAAGCGGGGCATGGTGGTCTACGGCATGGACAAGCTGGACGAGATCAGCCTGTCCGCGCCGACCCACGTCTGCGAGTTCAAGGACGGCTGGTTCAAGTCCTACACGATTCAGCCGGAGGACTTCGGCTTCGCGCGCTGCGACAAGTCCGACCTCACCGGCGGCACCCCCGCCGAGAACGCCGCCATCACCCGGGCGATACTCTCCGGCGAGCGGGGCCACAAGCGCAACGCGGCGCTGCTGAACGCCGGAGCGGGGCTCTACCTGAACGGCAAAGCCGACAGCTTCAAGGCGGGCGTTGAACTGGCGGCGACGCTGGTGGATTCCGGCGCGGCGCTGGCGACGCTTGATAAGGTGATCGAGGTCTCGAACCGGCCGGAGGCGTGAGATGAACATACTGGATCAGCTGGCCGAGCACGCCCGGGAGCGGGTCGCGCAGGCGAAGCGAAGGCGGCCGATCGCCGATCTCCGCCGGGACGCCCAGGCGCTTCCGATGGGGGATTTCGCCTTCGAGAGGGCCCTGTCCGCGCCGGGGCTGGCATTCATCTGCGAGTGCAAGAAGGCCTCGCCGTCGAAGGGCCTGATCTCGCCGGACTTTGCGTATCTGGACATCGCGAAGGCCTACGAGGCCGCGGGCGCCGACGCCATCTCGGTGCTGACGGAGCCAAAGTGGTTCCTCGGCAGCGACGAGTATCTGCGGGACATCGCCGAAAGCGTGTCCCTCCCCTGCCTGCGCAAGGACTTCACCGTGGACGATTATATGCTCTATGAGGCGAAGCTGCTGGGCGCGTCGGCGGCGCTGCTGATCTGCGCGATACTGGATGAGGCGCAGGTCAGGGACTATATACAGATTTGTGACGGCCTGGGCCTGTCGGCTCTGGTGGAGGCCCACGGCGAGGACGAAGTGGAAGCGGCGCTGAAGGCCGGGGCGCGCATCGTCGGCGTGAACAACCGCAACCTGAAGGACTTCACCGTGGACACCGGCAACAGCCGCCGCCTGCGGGCGCTGATCCCAAATAACGTGCTGTTCGTGTCGGAGAGCGGCGTTCGGGACACAGGCGACGCGCAGGCCGCCCGGGACATGGGCGCGGACGCGGTGCTGGTGGGCGAGGCGCTGATGCGCTCGGCGGACAAGCGGGCAAAGCTCGCGGAGCTGAGGGGGACGCCATGACGAAGATCAAGCTGTGCGGGCTGTCGCGTCCCTGCGACATCGAGGCGGTCAACGCGCTGCTGCCGGATTACATCGGCTTCGTGTTCGCGAAAAAGAGCAAGCGCTATGTCTCCCCGGAAGCCGCGGGCGCGTTGCGCGAAGCGCTGAATCCCGCCATCCGCGCCGTGGGCGTGTTCGTGCGGGAGGACCCGGCGGTCGTCTCCGGCCTTTTGAACGGGGGCGTCATCGACCTGGCCCAGCTGCACGGCAGCGAGGACGAAGCGTATATCGCCCGCCTTCGGGCGCTGACGGACAAGCCCATCATACAGGCATTCAAAATCGAAGCGCCCGCCGATCTCGACCGGGCGCGGGCCAGCAAAGCGGATTACATCCTGCTGGACAACGGCGCGGGCGGCACCGGATCGGCCTTCGACTGGTCGCTGCTGACGGGCTTCGACCGGCCCTACTTCCTCGCGGGCGGACTGGGGCCGGGGAACGTGGCGCAGGCCATCGCGGCGCTCCATCCCTTCGCGGTGGACGTGTCCAGCGGCATCGAGACAGACGGCTACAAGGACGTCGAAAAGATGAGGGCATTTGTTATGGCGGCGCGGGCCGCCGACGGAAAGGGTGAGTGACATGACCAATCCCAACGGGCGCTTCGGCATCCACGGCGGGCAGTACATCCCCGAGACGCTGATGAACGCCGTGATCGAAC
>JAFYBB010000337.1 GCA_017540445.1 Clostridia bacterium
CGCGACAGCCTTCTGCGGTATCCCGCCGAGGAGTACGCGCTGATCCTGTGGGACCACGGCGCGGGGCCCCTGGAGGGCGTCTGCCTGGACGAGCTGAACGAGCCGGACAGGATATCGCTGGATGGGCTGGCCCAGGCCCTGAAGGACGCCCGGCTGCCGCAAAAGCTGAGCTGGATCGGCTTCGACGCCTGCCTGATGAGCACGCTGGAGGTGGCAAACGCCGTCGCGCCCTACGCGGAATACATGATCGCCTCCGAGGAGACGGAGCCCGCCACCGGATGGAATTACGCCTTTTTGAAGGGCGTCGACACCGACGGCGGGAGCGTTGATACGGCCAGGCGGATCATCGACCTGTACATGGAAACGCCCCGGGAAGCGGGCGAAGCGCTGACCCTGGCCTGTACCGATCTTTCGAGGATCGGCGCCGTGGTCTTGGAGATGGACGCTTTCTTCGATCCGATCTCCAGGCACATCGATCGGGAGAACTTCGCGGCGCTGTCAAGCGTCAGGGTATCGTCGCTGAGCTTTGGGCATACGGTGCGGGGAGTGGGCGTCGACGGCTACGACCTCGTGGACCTGAAGGACCTGACGCTGCGATACGCGGAGGAAAACGATGCGCAGGCGCTGCTGGGCGCCGTGGCGCAGGCCGTCGTATACCAGCGCGCCACCGAGGGCGGCGTGGGCGGGCTGTCGGTATACCACCCCTATTACAACAAAACCATGTATCGGGAAAACTGGGGCGCGCGATACGGCCGCCTGGGTTTCTGCGAAAGCTACGCCGAGTATGTGAAGAACTTCGGGGCGCTGCTGGCCGGCGAGACCCTGGCGGACTGGCGGGGCCTGAGTACCCGGGACGAGGGCTTCGACGCGGAGGGCGCCAACCGGTTCAGCGTCCGGCTGACCCCGGAGCAGCAGGCGAACCTCTCCTCCGCCCAGCTCATCGCGCTGTATCCAAGATATGGCGTCTACGACGAATACGACCAGGCGTCGGATCGGTTTGCGGACGCCGGAGACGACGCGCTGCTGACCCGGTATTATTCGCCGGTATACATCGACAACGCATCCGTGAATGACGCCGGCGTGCTGTCGGCCCATTATGCGGGCCGCGCGCTGTACGTCACGGACGACGGGGGAAATGCCATATTCGGGCCCATTGCCTACCGCCTGTCCGCCGACGGGAGCTACTGCTACATCTCCGCCGAGTATTCCGATGCCAGCGGCAGGGAGGATCTGGCCGTATCGGCAAAGGTGCTGCTGACATGCAGGACAGACGATGACGGCGCGCTTTCCGTCGTCAGGACCGAGGTCTATGACCCCATGACGGATACCTATTCCAACCGTCTGCCCCTGTCCCTGGATAAGTATACGCTTCTGACCTTTGACAACATGGCCGCCGAGATGCCCGACGATCTGTCCCCGTGCCCCGGCTTTGACGAATGGAAGAAAACGGGCGTGGTTTCCGCAGACGCGCTGCCCCTGCATCAGTCCTGGGGGCTTCGCTTCTTTGACAGCCAGCAGAGCGGCATCCGGATGCTGGTCGCCTTCCAGATCACGGACTTGCAGCAGAACACCTACATGAGCGACCTGTTGCCCGTCACCAACCCCAACCTGGAGATGATTTCCGTCCTTCCCCGCGCCATCGACAGGGACGGAATGGACATCAGCTGCTATGTCCTTCGGGATACCTCGCCGCTGGAGGCATCGATAAGCCTGTGCGTGCGGGTGACGAACCGCGAGGGACAGAATCAGTTGAGGCTCGACAATATTCAGTTCAACGACTGCCGAACCCTGACATACACCGGCAGCAACACCCGGGTCTCGCTCTCCGATGCGGGTGAAACGCAGGACTTCTACATTCAGGTCTCCAGCGAGAGCCTGACCGGTCTGGCGGAGATACGCAGCATCGGCTTGTTCTTTGACGGGGATGAGGCGCCAACGGTGTTTTATCCGGAGCACTGCGACATCGCCGATCTGGCGCCGCAAAGCCGCGCATCCCTGGCCGAAGCGTCCGAGGATGGCGTCACCCTGGAGCTGACGCGGCTGGAGACGGACTACAATGGCGATTTGAAGGGCCTTATCCACATCGTCAACGATGGGCCCGACGATTTTCGCTTTGGACCGTCGATGGACACGATTGTGGATGGGGTCTGCATGGAAAGCGACATGGACGCGGTGAGCGTTCGGGGCGGCACGGACGGATACAGCGCCTTTACACTCCATAACAGCACCTATGCCGCCACGAACATGTGGGTCGCAGATGCCCGCTATCCCCGGCTGCTCACGATGGATCACCTGCACGAGCGCTGCGCCGGCGCGGCGATCCGTCAGATCTGCCTGTTTGAACAGTTCGCTGCCGCCGGTGAACGCCGATGGGCGTTTGAGCTTTCGGAACCGTTCCCGCTGGAGGGCGGCGACAGCATCGCCCCGGACGACTTCAAAACGCTGCCCCTCATGGAGGGAGCCATCAGCATGGAGGTTGAGCGGGTGCTGGTCGGTGATGACGGGGTATGCGCCCGCGTCATCATGCGCAACCATACGGATAAAAACGTGCGCCTTCAGGTCGCCAACAAGTATCTGATCCATGATGACGGCTACCACACGGAAGTGAAAACGCCCCA
Organism: Clostridia bacterium; assembly: GCA_017540445.1. Lineage (GTDB taxonomy): Bacteria > Bacillota > Clostridia > Christensenellales > Aristaeellaceae > UBA2862. The sequence continues at coordinate 2,619 of JAFYBB010000337.1, forward strand.
ATGGTTTCGGATCGGCGCTCGCGGGATGACCGTCGGCTATGTGGAAATGCTGGGGCAGCTCTATGAAGTGACCGGGGTGGGATTCACGCTTCAATGCGACGACAGCATAACATCCCTGGCGATGATTCATTTCAGGGACATGCTGACGTGGGACGAGCCGGGGGTCAGGTATCTCTCGCCCGACGACCTGAAGACCTCGCCCGTTCAGATGGAGGAAGCCCTCGGCAGCGTCTTTCGGCCCGAATACAGTTCTCTTGCGACCAGGATACTGGTAAAGCGGGCGGATGGAACGGGCTCGCCGGAGGGCGGCGCCTCCGATGACATGGGGAAGACGGCCGCCGTGGATGTGATCATGGAGGTGGATAACTGGTCGGACCGCCTCGTGCTCGACGCCGTTTGCGCCGATTTTGAAGTCGACGGCGTCGGCCTGCCCCAGATCAGATGGGCGGAAGACGGCATACAGCCGCGCTCAAAGGCGCGCGGCACCGTCTCGATCGATGTGCCGGCGCTGCGGCTGTCGGCGCCCGCGAAGGTGATAAAATGCACAATGTACCTGTCGCATGATGAAGTGAATTATGCCGGAGAGCATTACACCGCCACGAACCGATACGATTACGCCATTCAAATTGCGCGAAACGACGATGCCGCCACGGAATCGCTTCCGGCGGAGGGCGAGGCGCTGTGCGAGGCGGAACTGGACGATGTGACCTGGCAGCTCCTGGCGGTGAGCGCCGATGAAGACGGAAGAATCACCGGCTCCCTGAGGGCGGTCAACCATTCCGATGCGGCAAAGGAGTATGGCGCTGCAAGTACCAGAAATGCCATACTGGTGCAGGGGCTCAGCCAGGATATCGAGATCGGAACCCTCCAGCCGCACAGCGAGGCGACGATTCCCTTTGCGTTTGAAAATACCGCCGTGATGGAACAGACCTTTTCGTACATCTACAACGAGGATGGCCTTGCCCTGTCGCGGGTCGACCACCTCCTGCAGCGCCAGGGCATTCGGAGGGTCACCCGCCTGTCCGTTGCGCTGGACTATACCACCGCCGCACTGGATTTTCAGGAGGATGCCACTGCGACGCGGCAGCTGAACTTTGTGCTGCCGGAACCCCTGATCCTGCCGGATGTGCCGTTGGAAAAGATGGTTCCCGAACTGCTGATGAGAAATGGCGCGCTCTCGGTTTCGCTGCTCTCCGCCTGCGTCGGGAACGGGGGGATTACGCTGGCACTGGAGCTGCGCAATGACTCCGACGAGGATATAAACCTTCATACCTACGACTGCTTCATGGATGACGAGCGGTGCGGGGGGATCGCGGAAAACGCGCTGGCGCATTCCGTCAGGGTATTGATCGTGGATTGTTTGCCCGTTGATGAAGAGAAAGACGCCTTTCAGAACGTACACATCGGCTTTGAATACGGGAGCGGGTCTCATTACCGCAGGTCCGGCTTCGCGCAAATCCATCTGAGGGAGCCGGTCAAAATGGACCGGGCGGAGGGCTTCAGACTGACGAGTGAGGCGTACGAGGTGACCCCGGCAGAGTATGTCATCGACGCGTATCCCGGGGTATTCGATACGCTGATGCTGCCCCTGGCTCAGACCGTGCGCCCCAGGACCCTGACGCCGCCGCTGAACGAAGATCAGATTCGCCGGTTTGAAAGCGGCCAGGCGTCCGTTTGCGTCGTGGCCCGCAGCGACGAGGATTTCTACGCAACGATACAATCCACCTATGGACTGGCCGAGGCGGACGCCGTCGGCGAGTCGGAGCGCGTGGCCTATGAGGTGGCGACGATGGATTTGGCGCGCGACGGCGACGGGCTTGTCTCGGCGCGGTACAGCGGGCTGGTGCTTCGCACGAACGACGATCTTTCCCCCTTCCATGATCGCACGGTGGGCGAAGAAACGACCGTGGAAGCATCGATCTATCACTATTCTGAGGCGGGGGAATACTATGGCTTCCGCATATTCAGGCCCGAGGATCCGGACCGGCCCCCCTGCGTGATTCCCGCGTTTATTCCGGATGACGATCCGGCGCGCATTGATCAGGGCCGCCGCAGGGATATGCGCTTTGTGTTGAACCGCGATGCGAACGGCTTGGCCGTAAAAAAGCAATCGATGGAGGATTACGCGCAGTATACCGGTGAAAGGCTGGAATACACCCGGGAATTGCTCTTTGACTGGTTCATGCTGATGAACCGGTACAACGACGGAAACTACGACGATCCCACGCTGATCTACCGCTACTGCGATTATTATGGGATAGTCGAACTGACCATGTCGCCGATCGAGGCGATTCCCTATCCGTTCGTGGTGCGCTATCACATCCGATACACGGACGGCACGGAGCAAACCATCGTCGAAGACCTAAAACCGGGTGCGTGAGGAGACCATGGGAGGTGACAGGTCCATGAGCGATCTTGCCGAACGCTATGACATACGGATGATGGCGGCATATATCCGGGGCGCCATCCGGGGCGGCGGACCGCTGTTTGAAGCGCCGCTGGAGCGCCTGTCGGAGGCGGACTGCCTCTGCCTGTTGGAAGCGGGCCGGAGACAGGCGCTCAGGCTCCACTACTTCAAGCGCCACGAGGCCCTGCCCCGGGTGAAGGCGGTCATGGGCTGTTTGCGGGGCGTACAACCGGAGAGTTTACTGGACGTGGGCAGCGGCCGGGGCGTGTTCCTGTTTCCGTTCATGCGGGAATTCCCCGGAGTCCCCGTGACCAGCCTGGATGTACTGGACAGGCGGGTGGCGTTGCTGAACGCCGTTCACGACGGCGGGGTGGACAATCTGACGGCGCTGAATGCCAGCATCTGCGACTTTGACGCGCCGGACGGGGCGTTTGACGTGGTCACGCTGCTGGAGGTGCTGGAGCACATCCCTGACGTGCGGGCGGCGGTGAGAAACGCCGTGCGGCTGGCCGGGCGCTACGTGGTGGTCACGGTGCCCAGCAAGCCGGACGACAACCCGGAGCACATCCACCTGTTGACCAAGCCGGTGCTGACGGAGCTGTTCCGCGGCGCGGGCTGCGACGATCTGAGATTCGACGGCGTCCCGGGCCACCTGTTCATGGTGGCAAAGGCCGGCAAGGAGTGAGCACAATGGACTATACCATCATCAAATACCCCCGCACGCCCCACATCGAGGGCTCCCGCCTTCAGCCCGGAGACGAGGACATGTCCCGGCGCTCGTTTTCGGAGATCGCCGGGCGGCACATCGTCATCGAGGAAAAGATCGACGGGGCGAACACCGCCGTGTCCTTCAACGCCCAGGGGGAGCTGCTGCTGCAGAGGATGGCGGAGATTCTGGATAAGCTGCTGGGGGGTCTGCCGCGGCCTCCGAAATACGAATACGACTGGTCGGGGCTTGAAGCGCTGACGCCGCTGTCCGGCTGGATTCGGAAGATGGCGGCGACGCCCCAGAACCCGCTTTGGCACGGGGAGGGCGACGTGTGGACCCACACGAAGCGGGTCTGCGAGGCGCTGGCGGGGCTCGCGGATTTCCGGGCGACGGCGCCGGCGGCCCGTGACGCGCTGGCCCTGGCGGCGCTGCTGCACGACATCGGCAAGGTGACGACCACCCGGCAGGAGGACGGCGCGTGGGTATCGCCCCGGCACGGGCCGGTGGGGGCGAAGCTGGCGCGAAAGCTGCTGTGGCAGGACTTCGGCCTGTGCGGGACCCCGCAGGCCCAGCGGCTTCGGGAGGCGGTGTGCCTGCTGGTGCGCTATCACACCAGGCCGCCGCACCTGATCGACGGGGACGGAACGTCCGCCCTCATCCTCAGGCTGGCGGCCGACGGGGAGCTCGCCCCGGACTTTACGCTGCGCGCCCTGTGCCTGCTGGCGGAGGCGGACCGGCTCGGCAGCGTCGCCGACGACACCCCGGTGTTTCTGGAGAAGATCGCCCTCGCCCGGGAGCTGATAAGCGAGGAGGGCTGCCTGGAGGGCCCCTACCCGTTTCGCTCGGCGCATACCCGGCGCGTACTGCTGCGGGGCGGAAGCGTGTGGCGGGATCAGGCGTTGTTCGACGACACCTGGGGCGAGGTCATACTGATGTGCGGCCTGCCGGGGACCGGGAAGGATACATGGATTCAGGCCCATTGCCCCGGGTTTCCCGTCGTCAGCCTGGACGGCCTGCGCCTGGAAATGGAGGTGGAGCCGACGGAGAGCCAGGGGCGCGTGGTCCAGGCGGCCCGGGAGCGGGCGAAGGCCCTGCTGCGGGAGCGGCGTCCCTTCATCTGGAACGCCACCTCGCTGACGGGCCTGCGGGCGCAGCAGATCGGCCTGTTCGAGGATTATCACGCCCGCGTGCGCGTCGTGTACCTTGAAACCGAATGGGCGGAAAACCTGCGCCGCAACGCCAACCGCCCGGACGCCGTGCCGGAGGACGTGATCGACCGCATGCTGGCCCGGCTGGAGCCGCCCGAGCGCTTTGAGGCGCAGGCGGTGGAGTGGGTCTGCGTGTAGCGGCGGATGCGCGTCAAAAGCGGACTGAACACAAGCTTAATCCTTTGCCCCATTGACAAATACCCTGCCGGGGTATATAATGGTCCTATAAAGAAGATACCCCCACAGGGTATAACGGAGGGACGGGCCATGACGGATTCACATGCGCCCTGCGACCGGAAAAGAGTTCGGGATGAGAAGGAACGCCGCGATCTGATGAACCGGCTGAAGCGGATCGAAGGGCAGGTGCGCGGCCTGCAGCGGATGCTGGATGAGGACGCCTACTGTCCGGACATACTGACCCAGGCGTCGGCGGTCAATTCCGCGCTGAACAGCTTTTGCCGGGTGCTGTTGACGGCCCATCTGCGCACCTGCGTGACGGAGGACATCCGCGCCGGGCGCGAGGACGCCATCGACGAATTGATGGGCACGCTGCAGAAGCTGATGAGATAGGGCGAGGGTGATTCTTTGATGGAACAGTACAACGTGACCGGCATGAGCTGCGCGGCGTGCTCCAGCCGGGTGGAAAAGGCCGTGTGCGGCGTGCCGGGCGTCACGTCCTGCGCCGTGAGCCTGCTGACGAACTCGATGGGCGTGGAGGGCACGGCCTCCGCCGCCGACATCATCCGCGCCGTGGAGGCCGCCGGGTACGGCGCTTCGCCGAAGGGCGCGGCGCAAAAGGCCGAATCCTGCGATTCGCCCGCGTGGGCGGACGCCGAGGCGCTGAAGGACCGCGAGACGCCGAAGCTGAAGCGGCGGCTCATGTTCTCGGTGCCGATCCTGCTGGTATTGATGTATTTCTCGATGGGCCACGGCATGTGGGGCTGGCCCGCGCCGGCGGCCTTTGACAACCTGGTGTTTTTGGGGCTGTTCGAGCTGCTGCTGGCGGTGATCGTGATGATCATCAACCAGAAGTTCTTCACCTCCGGCTTCTCATCGCTGCTTCACGGCGCGCCCAACATGGATACGCTGGTGGCGCTGGGCTCCGGCGCGTCGTTCGTCTATTCGCTGGCGGAGCTGTTTTTAATGATACTGGCCCAGGGCGAGGGCGCGCACCACACGGTGATGAAGTACGGCATGAACCTGTACTTCGAGTCCGCGGCCATGATCCCGACGCTGATCACCATCGGCAAGATGCTGGAGGCCATGTCGAAGGGCCGCACGACCGACGCGCTGAAGGGCCTGATGAAGCTCGCGCCGAAGACGGCGGTGCTGCTGAAGGACGGCGTGGAGACGGAGGTGGGCATCGAGGCGGTGCAGGCGGGGGACATCTTTGCGGTGCGCCCCGGCGAGCAGATCCCGGTGGACGGCGTCATCGTGAAGGGCATGACGGCGGTCAACGAATCGGCGCTGACCGGCGAGAGTATCCCGGTGGACAAGGCCGAGGGCGACCCGGTCTCCGCCGCCACGATGAACCAGCAGGGCTACATCGAATGCCGCGCCACCCGCGTGGGGGAGGACACCACGCTGGCCCAGATCATACGCACCGTGTCCGACGCCGCGGCCACCAAGGCCCCGCTGGCCCGCATCGCGGACAGGGTGTCTGGCATATTCGTGCCCGCCGTGATCGGCCTGGCGCTTTTGACGCTGATCGGCTGGCTGATCGCCGGCAGGCCCTTCGCCTTCGCCATCGCCCGGGGCATATCGGTATTGGTCATCAGCTGCCCCTGCGCGCTGGGGCTGGCGACGCCGGTCGCCATCATGGTGGGCAGCGGCGTCGGCGCGAAGACCGGCGTGCTGTACAAGACCGCCGCCGCGCTGGAGGGCGCGGGCCGCACGCAGGTGATCGCGCTGGACAAGACCGGCACCGTGACGGAGGGCCAGCCGAAGGTGACCGACGTGATCCCCGTCGGCGTCGGCAGGGATGAACTGCTCGTCCTCGCCGCTTCGCTGGAGAAGAACAGCGAGCACCCGCTGGCCAAGGCCGTGACCGCCGAGGCCCAGGGCCTGGCGCTTCAGGAAGTCAGCGGCTTTGAGGCCCTGCCCGGCCACGGCCTGCGGGCCACACTGGACGGCAGGGAGCTGCTGGGCGGAAGCCTGAAATACCTCTCGGACAGGGGCCTCGTGGACGCTTCCGTCGCGGCGCGGGCCGACGCCCTTGCCGAGGAAGGCAAGACGCCGCTGCTGTTTGCCCGGGGCGGCGCGCTGATCGGGCTCATCGCGGTGGCGGACCCCATCAAGCCGGACTCCGCGCAGGCCATCCGCGAGCTGCGGGGCATGGGCATACAGACCGTCATGCTCACCGGCGACAACGTTCGCACCGCCCGGGCCATCAGCCGCCAGGCGGGCGTGGACCAGGTCGTTGCGGGGGTGCTGCCGGAGGGCAAGGCCGAGGTCATCCGCAGGCTGAAGCCGCTGGGGAAGGTCGCCATGGTCGGCGACGGCATCAACGACGCCCCGGCGCTCACGCGGGCGGACATCGGCATCGCGATCGGCGCGGGCGCGGACGTCGCGATCGACGC
>JAFYBB010000338.1 GCA_017540445.1 Clostridia bacterium
ATGGCTTCGAGCACGACGACCACATCGCCGGCATTGACAGCCTGGCCAACGGCCACCTTCACGTCGGTGATGGTTCCGGGCAGCGGAGCTGTCACCTTGGCTCCTGCCCCAGCGGCAGCCGAAACGGCGGGAGCTGCCGGAGCAGCCACGGGTGCTGCAGGTGCAGGGGCAGCCACCTTGGCGGGCTCCACCTTCTTCACCTTCGGAGCGGCCTTGATGGGCTGCTTCATTTCAACCTCGAAAGGAATTCCATTCACATTGACCTTTGCGACGTTACCTTCCACATCTTCAATCTCTACGGTGTAGTCAACACCCTGAACTTTATATTCGTATTTATTCATTTTTCTCTTTAAATAATAATGGTTATTAGATGTCACGATTCCACATTGTATGGTGGGGCTTGATGGTGATGATGCCACTCTCCACGTCGTGCACGTCATCCTGATACTGCTTCAGCGCCATCGAGATAACGGCAATATAGATTTCGCGGTCGATACCCTTCGAGTGGAGACCGTCTTTCAGCACCACATTCGTCTTATGGGCCACCTCGGCAGCTATCTCGGTGGTCTTCACGGCCACCTTAACAGGCTGCACGGAAGCAGCTTTCTGACCGGCTTTCTTCAGGCTGCGCTGGTGCATGATGATCATGCCAAGCACACGGAAGAACACATAGAGCAAAGCGAGGCAGAAGAAGACAATACCCATGGAGAGCACCGTGATACCGAATCCGTAAGGGTCGTCGCGCTTCAGACGGGCTATCTTGCTCTCATTGATCTCGATATAGTTGCCTATGCCGGGAGTGACGGCCTCAGCGGGCTTCACGTCCCACTGCTGGAATCCGTCTTTGATGCGGGCAAACGACTTGTCGGCCTCAAGGGCGGGGATGTACCACTGCTCGGCGGTGCCGTCGCCGTCGTGATCGCTCTGTCCGTAGGTCAGCAGCTCGTCGCCCAGGAACGCCTTCAGGTTGGCGCCGTATTCATTCAGCAGGTCGTCCAGCTGCCAGATGCCCTCGTCGTCGATGCACTGCTGCACCAGGCCGCCGTTATATGTCACGCAGATGTCGGGCGCGGTGCCGCCGGCCAGCGCGGTGGTCAGCAGGTCGCCCTCGGTCCAGCGGGCGTAGGACACGAACTCCAGCTTGATGTGGTTGGGATCGCCAAAGTGCTCCTGGGCGTAGTGCAGCTGCCAGCAGTTGGTCACGTCCAGGCCGGTGATCTCGCGGTCGTAGGTCTCCACCCGAAGGGTGATCCAATCCTCTTCCGCAATCGCGGCGGTCGCCAGGCCCAGCAGCATTGCCAGAGCCAGCAGGATAGACAGGGTCTTCTTCATGTTTTGTCCACTCCTTTGATTATATTCACCGCCACCCGGCGGCAGGATTCAGCCCTTGATGGCGCCGATGGTGACGCCCTTGACGAAGTAGCGCTGCACGAACGGGTACACCACCAGTATCGGCAGCGTGGCGAATATGATGGTGGCCGGCTCGATGGATTCGGACACGCTGGTGGCCACCGTGGTGGTGCCGCCCTCCATGGCGGCGATGTCCACGGCCTGCGAGCCCTTGATGATGTGGTACAGCTTCAGCTGCAGCGGCTGGTAGGCCTTGTTGCTGATGTAGTACAGCGCGTCCTGGAAGCTGTTCCACTTGCCCACGGCGTAGAACAGCGTCAGCGTGGCAAGAGATGCCATCGACAGCGGCAGATAGATGCGCAGCAGCACCTGGAAGTCGTTCGCGCCGTCGATGACGGCCGCCTCCTCCAGCTCCTTGGGCAGCGCCGCGAAGAAGCTCTTGAGGATGATCATGTTGTAGGTGGACAGCATGCCCGGCAGTATCAGCGCCCAGGGCGTGTCCAGCAGGCCCAGCTCCTTGATGTTCAAATAGATCGGGATCGTGCCGCCGGAGAAGTACATCGTGAACAGCGCCAGGAAGTTGAAGAACTTCCGGCCCCGCAGGCGCCGCTTGGTCAGCGGGTAGGCCATCAGCACCGTCAGCACCATCGCCAGCGACGTGTAGGCCACCGTGATGCCCACCGTGAAGAACAGGCTGCGGATCATGGCGGGGTCGGCGAATATCGCCTTGTAGGCCGTGAACTCCATTTCCACCGGCCAGAACGACACCTTGCCGCTGAGGATCGCCGACTTGGAGCTCAGCGATATGGCCGCCACGTTCACAAACGGCAACAGGCACGTCAGGCTGATGAGGATGATGATGACGGACAGTATGATCTGCGGGCCCGTCCACTTGCCCTTCTTGTCCTCGCGATAGACCAGCTCGGAAGGATCGACTTTGCTCATGCCCCGCACCCCCTTACCAAATGCCGTCTTCGCCCAGCTGCCTGGACACGATGTTGGCGCCGGAGATCAGCACCAGGCCCACCAGCGACTGGAACAGGCCGATGGCCGTGGCGCGCTCGAACTTGGAGTTGGTGATGCCCGTGCGGTACACGAACGTCGAGAGCACGTCGCAGTACTTGCGCACCTGCGGGTTGCCCAGTATCTGCGGCCGGTCGAAGCTGATGTTCATCATCTGGCCCACGCTGAGGATCAGCAGCACCACGATGGTGGAGCGGATGCCCGGCAGCGTCACGTGCCAGATCTGCTGCATCTTGTTCGCGCCGTCGATCTTGGCCGCCTCGAACAGCTCCGGGTTGATGCCGGTGATGGCGGAAAGATACAGTATCGTGCCCCAGCCCATGCCCTGCCACACGCCCACCAGCGTGTAGGTGGCCTGCCAGTGGGGGCCGCTGCTGAGGAACGGTATGCTCTTGTCGATCACGCCCCACTTCAAAAGCGTGGCGTTGATGATGCCCGTCTTGGGCGAGAAGATCTGCAGCACCATGCCGCCGATGATGATCCACGACAAAAAGTGCGGCAGGTACAGAAGCGTCTGGGACACCTTCTTCAGGCCGATGCTCTTCATCTCGTTGAGCATGATGGCCAGCACGATGGGCACCGGGAAGCCCACCACCAGGCCCAGGAAGTTCAGCCACAGCGTGTTGCGCAGCGCGTACTTGAAGTCGGCCATGCCCATCGTGAAGCGGAAGTTCTCCAGCCCCACCCACTTGCTGCCCCACATGCCCTTGAACATGTTGTACTTCTGAAACGCGATCAGCACGCCGATCATCGGCTTGTAGCAGAAGATCAGGTAGAACGCGATGGGCAGTATCAGCATCACGTACAGCCGCCAGTCCCTGCGCAGCCACCCCTTCTGGCGGTTGTTCGCCGGCGGCACGAACGTCTTTCCGCGGACGGAGTTTGTATACATCGACATAGCGCCAGTCCTCCCAGTCGACATTGAGGTATCCCGAAAGTCTCCCGATAATGCGCCATTTATACCCTGTATTATAGCGTAAACATCAGGTTATGTGTGCTCAATTTTTGCTGTATTATTATCAATGTTTGCGCATTATCCTGTTATCTTCTTCCAAAGCTCCCCGCCGTATCCATCGCCACATCCCGGCCTTCCTTCCGGCGGGAACCCGCGCGGCGCCGGTCCAGCAGCTCCAGGAACCACTGCTCGTTGATGGGCAGCGACACGGTCTCGCCGGTCCAGCCGGACAGGTGCATGGCGTTGGACAGCATCAGCCCGCGGATGCCCTCCCGGGCGTCGGCGACCAGCGGCTCGCCCCGCAGTATGTGGGCGGCAAAGGCGTTGAGCACCGCGGCGTGCTGGCCGTTCTGCCCGTCCGTCTCCACCGGCACGACCTCGCTCTTCGGCGCGGCGAAGGGCGGCACGTCGGCAAAGCACCACTCCCGCTCGTCCGCCGCGTTGCGCTCGAAGGTCAGCTGGTCGTGCTCGATCACCAGGCGGCCCCTGCTGCCCAGGATCTCCAGCCGGTTCTCCCCCGGCGCGTCGCCGGTGGACGCGATGAACACGCCCGTGGCCCCGTTTTCAAACTCCATGTAGCAGGTCACGTCGTCCTCCACCTCGATGTCGTGCCACTTGCCCTCGTGGGTGAAGGCGCGCACCTTTACCGGCAGGCCGCACAGCCACTGCAAAAGGTCCAGCTGGTGGGGGCACTGGTTCAGCAGCACGCCGCCGCCCTCGCCGTCCCAGGTGGCCCGCCACGACCCGGCGTCGTAATAGCGCTGGGTGCGGTACCAGTCGGTAATGATCCAGTTCACCCGCTTCATGGCGCCCAGCTCGCCGGCGTCCAGCAGCGCCTTGGCCCTGCGGTACACGCAGTTCGTGCGCTGGTTGTACATCAGCGCGTAGGTCAGCTCCGGGTGCCGGTCCGCGGCGGCGATGGCGTCGCGCACCTGCAGCGTGTACACGCCCGCGGGCTTCTCGCTCATCACGTGCAGCCCGTGCTCCAGCGCCTCCACCGCCAGCGTGGGGTGCTGGTAGTGGGGCGTGGCGATCAGCACGGCGTCGCAGGGGCGCGCGGCGATCAGGTCGCTGCCCTCGCAGAACACCTCGGCGTCCGGGAACTTCTCCCGCGCCCACGCCCGGCGGTTCTCCAGCCGGTCCGCCACGGCGCTCACCCGGATTTCCGGGCACTTGCCGCTCAGTATGTTCTCCGCGTGCAGCATGGCGATGCCGCCGCAGCCGATGATGCCCAGGCGTATCATGCTCCGATCTCCTTCAACAGGTCCTTCAGCGCGGCGCAGGCCGCGTCAAACGCGCTGAGGCGGTCCGGGAAGACCTCGTCGTTCTCCACCGGGTCCCGCTGCAAATGCGTCAGCCCGCCGAACAGCGCCAGGTGCGGCTCCACGGTCAGCATCACCTCGCCGTCCCGGTCCCGGTTCAGCCGGGTCAGTATCTCGCGCACCGAGCCGTCGCCGCGGCCCGCGCGCACCACCGCGCCGCTTCGCATCAGCGCGTCCTTGACGTGCATGTAGGTCACGTGCGCGTGCAAACGGTCGAAGGCGCTCAGCGGATCCACGCCGCACTGTATGAAGTTGGCCGGATCGAAGATGCAGCCCAGCCGGCCGCCGAAGTGCTCCAGCAGGTCCCGGCACCGTTCGTCGGTGTCGCCGTAAATGCCCTTCTCGTTCTCGTGCACCAGCTGTACGCCGGCGGCCTCCGCCGCGTCCAGCATCGCGGTCAGCCGCTCCAGCACCGCCCCGCGCCATTTCGCGGGATCGTCGCCCTCGGGCATGTAGAAGCTGAACATGCGCACGCGGCCGCAGCCCATGGCCCGGCACAGCGTCAGCCCCCGCCGGAAGGCCTCGAAGTGCGGCTCAAAGGGCTGATCGATGGGGTACTTGCCGTAGGGCGACCCCAGCGCCGAGAAGCCGATGCCCGCCGAGCGCAGCGCCGCGGCGGCGCCCCGCGCCTCCTCCTCGGTCAGATCGGCGCAGCTTACGCCGTTCACGCCCCGCAGCTCAATAAGCCCGATGCCCTGTCCCTTCAGCGCCTCGATCTGGTCCTCCAGCCGGTCCGCCGCCTCGTCGGCAAAGGCCGACAGCACAAAACGCGCCACGCGAATTCCCCCATTCTGTTCTGTGTTTTTATACCTCTATCATAACAGAATCAAATCGCCTGCGCTATGCAAAATATGCTTGATTTTATGCGTATCCTGCAATATAATGGACGCGAGGGAGATGATCGCCGTGCCCGCGCCAA
>JAFYBB010000339.1 GCA_017540445.1 Clostridia bacterium
AAGGTGCAGATGCAGCCGAACATAGACTTCCAGGCCGTGGCCAGGGCCGCTTCCGGCGCTTCTGGCGCGGAACTGGCGAATATCGTGAAGGAGGCCGCGCTTCGGGCCGTGCGCGACGGGCGCAAGCTGGTCACCCAGGCGGACCTGGAGGAGAGCGTGGAGGTCATCATCGCCGGCTATCAGAAGAAGAACCGGGTGATGAGCGACAAGGAGAAGATGGTGGTGGCCTATCACGAGATCGGCCACGCGCTGGTGGCGGCGAAGCAGTCGGAATCCGCGCCGGTGCACAAGATCACCATCATCCCCAGGACCTCCGGCGCGCTGGGCTACACCATGCAGGTGGAGGAGGGCGAGCACTTCCTGCTGACCAAGGAGGAGTTGGAGAACAAGATCGCCACGTTTACCGGCGGCCGGGCCGCCGAGGCGCTGATCTTCGGCCAGATCACCACCGGGGCCTCCAACGATATCGAGCAGGCCACGCGCCTGGCCCGGGCCATGATCACCCGCTACGGCATGTCCAGCGAGTTCGGCATGGTGGCGATGGAGCAGCTGACGAACCAGTACCTGGGCGGGGACACCACGCTGGCCTGCTCGGCGGAGACCGCGAACCGCATCGACGAGGTGGTGCGCAACCTGATCGCCGCCCAGTACGAGAAGGCCTACAACATCCTCCAGGAGAACGCCCAGCCGCTGCACGCGCTGGCCAAGTACCTGTACGAGCACGAGACCATCACCGGCGAGGAGTTCATGGACATACTGCACAGGACCCCGTCGCAGATCGCCGCGCCGGAGCAGGCGTGAGCGCCAAGCTCAGCCAAGGGAACGCCAAGCGCGTCCCTTGGCTTTTTCGCGCAAACGTGGTATCATAACAGTCGGGGTGATCACATGAAATGCATTGTCAACGGTACGATACTGCTTCCGGATGGAGAGGTCCGCGGGAAGGCGCTGGCCTTTGAGGGGGGCAAAATCACCGACGTGTTGGACGCGCCGCCTGCGGGGTCGGAGACGATCGACGCGGCGGGCGGCTATGTCTCCCCGGGCCTGGTGGACGTGCACATCCACGGCTTCATGGGCATGGACGCCTCAAACGGCAGTTTCGGGGAACTGAAGGAGATGTCCCGCCGCCTCGCGGCCTGGGGCGTCACCGCCTGGCTGCCCACCACGATGACATTGAAATGGCCGGCGCTGGAGGCGTGCTTTGCCGCCATCCGACGGGCGCAGGCGGACAGCCGCGCGGGCGAGTGGGGCGGCGCGCAGGTGCTGGGCTGCCACGCGGAGGGGCCGTTCATCAATCCGGCGAAGAAGGGGGCCCAGGACGGCACGGCCATACAGCGCCCCGATATTGAAAAGCTGCGGCCCTGGACGGACGTGGTGAAGCTGATGACCGTCGCGCCCGAGGTGGACGGCGCGCTCCCATTCATCCGCGAGGCGGCGCGGCTGGGCGTGGCGGTTTCGATGGGCCACACCGCGGCCACCGCGGCTCAGGCGCTGATGGGCTTTGACGCGGGCGTCACCCACGCCACCCACACCTTCAACGCCATGCCGCCGCTGAACCACCGGGAGCCGGGGGCCGTCGGCGCGGCGCTGACAGACGACAGGGTGTACTGCGAGCTGATCGCCGACACGTTCCACGTGAACCCGATGCTGTTCGGCCTGATGGCGCGGCAGAAGGGCGAGGGCCTGGTGCTGATCACCGATTCGATACAGGTGGCCCACCTGCCCGACGGCCCCCACGACCAGACGGGGCAGACGGTGATCGTGGACGGCATACGCTGCCGGTTCCCGGACGGCACCATCGCCGGCAGCAGCCTGACGATGGACCTGGCCGTGCGCAACTTCCGGGCGCATACCGGCCTGCCGCTGTATCAGGTCGTGAACATGGCCGCGCTGTACCCGGCGCGCTCCGTGGGCGCGGACGCGGCGAAGGGCTCGCTGGAGGCGGGCAAGGACGCCGACATACTGATCACGGACGGGGATTTCAACGTCAGGCGCACCTACGCGCGCGGCACGTGCGTCTATTCGGCGGAATAAAGGGTGGTCGGAAGATGAAGATCGCGGGCATCATCGCGGAATACAATCCGTTTCACAACGGGCACGCGCTGCACGTCGAAAAGGCGCGGCAGTTGACCGGCTGCGACCGGGTTGTGGCCTGCATGTCCGGCCACTTCACCCAGCGGGGCGAGTCCGCCGTGTTCTCGAAGTGGGACCGGGCGCGCATGGCGCTGGCCTGCGGCGTGGACGCGGTGTTCGAGCTGCCGGCGCTGTTTGCCGTGCGCACCGCGGACGCCTTTGCCCGGGGCGGCGTGGCGATACTGGACGGCCTGGGCGCGGACGCGCTGTGCTTCGGCAGCGAGACCGACGACATGCCGCTGCTTCAAAAGCTGGCGTCTCTGCGAACGGAGGAGCCTCAGGCGCTGTCCCGGAGGATACGGGAGAAGCTGGACGAGGGCAAGGCCCACGCGCGGGCGAGGGGCGAGGCCATCGGCGAGCTGCTCAATATGCCGGCCGAACGTATGAACCGCCCCAACCTGGCGCTGGCGGTGGAATACCTGCGCGCCATCGCCCAGCGCGGGTCGGACATGGTGCCGGTGGCGGTCAAGCGCGTGGGCGATTATCACGACCCGGCGCTGGGCCACATCGCCTCCGCCACGGCCATACGGGCGGCGTTCGCCCGCGGCGAGGCGGAGCGGGCGCTCATGGCGATGCCGGAGGCCGCGCGGCCCTGGGCCGTGCCGCAGGCGATGCACGGCATGGACGACATGCTGCTGTACCGGTTGAGGGGCATGGATTTACAGGCGTTGGCGGCGCTGCCCGACGTGGGGGAGGGCCTTGAAAACCGGCTGTACAAGTGCTGCCGGGAGGCGCCCGGCCGGGACGCACTGCTGGAGGCGCTGAAGTGCAAGCGCTACACCCGCGCGCGGCTCAGCCGGATGCTGACCCAGGCGCTGATCGGCATGGATGAGGACCTGATTCGGGCCGTGCCCGCGCCGCGCTGCGCCCGTCTGATCGGCATGCGCCGGGACGCGGAAGGGCTGCTGAAGGCGTTGAAGAAACGGTCGAGCCTGCCCATCGTGTCGCGGGGCGCGGCCCTTGCGGGCGACCCCTGCTTTGAGCTGGAGTGCCGGGCGACGGACATCTGGTCGCTGCTGCACGACGCGCCGGAGCTGAGGGCGGCGGGAAGGGAATACCGGGAGAAGTTCGTGGTGGTGGATTAGGGCTTCTCATGCGCCCGACGGACGAGCGCGTCGATCTCCTCCTCCGAAACGCTGCGCTCGCACTGTGTGGAAGGCAGCAGGTCCGCCAGGAATTCGATGTTGCCGTCGCCGCCGGTGATCGGGGAGACCTCCAGCGCCCGCACGCGCCATCCCAGCGCCTCCGGGAACGCCGTGATCTCCCGGAGCACCCGGCGGTGGGCCCCGGGGCTTGACACGATGCCGCCCTTGCCGACGCTGGCGCGGCCCGCCTCAAATTGCGGCTTCACCAGCGTGAGCACGCGGCCATCGGGGCCCAGCAGCTCAAACAGCGCCGGCAGGATCAGGCGCACCGATATGAAGGACACGTCCATCACCGTCAGGGTCGGCGGCGTGGGGAACATGGAGCGGGTCAGCGCGCGGGCGTTGACCCGCTCCATGCTCGTGACGCGGCGGTCCTCCCGAAGCCGCGGGTCCAGCTGACCGGTGCCCACATCCACCGCGTAGACGTGGGCCGCGCCCGCGCGCAGCAATACGTCCGTAAAGCCGCCGGTGGACGCGCCCACGTCCAGGCACACCTTTCCCGGCACGTCTACGGCGAAGGCGTCTATGGCCTTTTTCAGCTTCAGACCGCCGCGGCTGACGTAGGGGTGGGTGTCGCCGGTGACGGTCAGCACGTCCTCCGGCCCGACCTTCTGAGCGGGCTTTGAGATGGGCACGCCGTTGACCAGCGCCAGGCCCGCCTCGATCAGCGCCCGGGCCTTTTCGCGGCTTGGGGCCAGGCCCCGGGCCGCCAGCGCCGCGTCGGCCCGCTGGCGATCTTCGGATTCATGAACGCTCACGTTTGCCTCCCGTTACTGGTAATTTATGGGAATTGCACAGTATTTGATTGACAAATTTGGATAATACATATAGAATACCTGTGAAATATATTTCAAATCTATTTCAGAAGAGGTGATTCCATGTATCATTTCAAGCGATTATCGGTGCTGGCGCTGTGCCTTGTGCTGCTGACCGCGCTGACCGGCCAGGAGGCGCTGGCGAAGGCGGCCTGCTCGCCGAAATACCGGCGCTCCACGCGAACCGTAAGCGCCGTCGACGTGAAGCCGACGGCGGACGCCGGCGTGACGAACGGCGGCCTGGCCGCCGAGGTCGTCCGGCAGGTGAACGAGGAGCGGCAGAAGGCGGGCCTTGGGGCCCTGCGCGTGGACGCCGGGCTGACCCGGGCCGCCTGCGTGCGGGCGCGGGAGATCGTGCAGAAGTTCAGCCACACGCGCCCCGACGGCAGCGACTGGTCCACGGCGGGCGCGGGCATCTACGGCGAGAACATCGCCATGGGCCAGCGCACGGCGGACAAGGTCATGGCGGCCTGGCTGACCTCCAGCGGCCACCGGGCGAACATACTGCGCCCCGGCTTTGGTTCCATCGGCGTGTGCGCGCTGACGGTGAACGGCGTCACCTACTGGGCGCAGCTGTTCGGTAAGTAACTCTATACCGTACATACCCCGAAGCAAACCGCTTCGGGGTTTTTTACTTATACCATGTTGTTCAGCCACATGCCCCTGCGCACCAGTACGAACCCGAACACGCACTTGATGACATCCGCCAGCTGCACGCACAGGTACACCGCCACCACGTTCATGTTCATCAGGTGTACCAGCGACCAGGCTACGGGCACGGCGATCACCCAGGTGTAGCCGCTGTCGAACAGGAACGTGATCAGCGTCTTGCCGCCGGAGCGCAGTATGAAGTAGGCGCTGTTGCAGAACGAGAAAAGCGGCATGCACAGCGCGTAGATGCGCAGAAAGCTGGTCGCCAGCGCCCGCACCTCGGCGGATGTGCGGTAGGCCCCGGGGATCAGCGGCGCGATCACGATCATCACCGACAGCGTCGCCACCGTGATGGCCAGGCCGAAGGCCGTCAGCTTCCAGGCGCGGTCCATGGCCCCCTTCAGATCGTTCGCGCCCAGGGACTGGCCGACCAGTATCGACGTGGCGGTGCCCATTGAGAAGATCGTGACGGCAAACAGGTTGGATACGGTGTTGTTGATGTTCATCGCGGCCACCACGTCCAGACCCCGCACCGAGTAGCACTGGGCCAGCATCGTCATGCCCGTGGACCACAGCGCCTCGTTGACCAGCAGCGGCATGCCCTTCAGCGTGATGTCCCGCACCAGCGGACGGGGGATGTGCAGGCTGCGATACACGCCCCGGATGAAGCCGTAGCGCGCCTCGTGGCGGTGGGTGTAGACGGTGACGATGGCCATCTCCACAAAGCGGGACAGCACCGTGGCGATGGCCGCGCCCTCGACGCCCAGCTTCGGAAAGCCCAGATGGCCGAAGATCAGCAGGTAGTTGAAGATCAGGTTCACGAACACCGCCGCGATGCCCGCGTACATGGGCAGCCGGGTCTCGCCGGTCTCGCGCAGCGTGCCGGCGTACACCTGGGTCAGGCTGAAGGGCAAAAGCCCCACCAGCATGATGCGCAGGTACGACAGGCCGTGGCCCAGCGTCACGTCCACGCGGCCCGGGTCGGCCTCGTCGTGCAGAAAGCGGGTGATCAGGTACCTGCCGCCCGGCAGGAACACCATGAGCGCCAGCGCGATCAGCCCCGCGCAGACGAACAGCTTGTAACTGAAGCAGTGGCGCACGCCGTCCTCGTTCTTCGCGCCGAAGAACTGGGCCGAGAATATGCCCGCGCCGGCCAGGCCGCCGAACACGCACAGGTTGAACACGAACAGCAGCTGGTTGGCGATGGACACGCCGGACATCTGCTCGGTGCCCACCTGGCCCACCATCAGGTTGTCCAGGAGGTTCACAAAGTTGGTGATGGCGCTCTGGATCATGATCGGCACCACGATGGCCAGCACCATGCGGTAAAACGCGCGGTCGCCGATCAGCTTGCTGCGCAGCGGGGATGAAAGCGGGGAATGGCTTTGCATGGAGGCGCTCCTTGTTGTATAATGGCGTTGGGAGGGATGGAACATGGCAAACGACTTTCGCTCCGCGCGGTTCTGGGCCCAGGCGCTGATCGACCCGGCGCTGTACCCCGGCGCGCGGGCCGTGGACGCCACGATGGGCAACGGCGGCGACACCCGGCGGCTGTGCGAGCTGGTGGGCGAGGCGGGCCGCGTGTACGGCTTTGACATACAGCCGGAGGCGGTGGAACGCACCCGGGCGCTGCTTGAGGAACACGGCCTCATCGACCGGGCGACGCTGTTCTGCGCGGGCCACGAGCACATGGCCCAGCGGGTCCCGGAGCCGGTGGACGCGGTGATGTTCAACCTGGGCTGGCTGCCCGGGGCGCCCCACGGCATAACCACCCGGGTCGAAACGACGCTTCTGGCCGTGGACGCGGCGCTGACGCTCCTGAAGCCGGACGGCATCATGACGGTCTGCGTCTATCCGGGCCACGGCGAGGGCGCGCGGGAGCTGGAGGCGCTGAACGCCTGGGCGGCGGCGCTGGACCCGCGCCGATACGACGCGATGCTCAGGCGCTATGTGAACCAGCCCAACGACCCGCCCCAGCTGATCGCCGTCCGCCGCGTCAGGCGGTAGCTTCGTTGGACTGGTACATCCGGTACAGGTTGTAGTAGACGCCCTGCTTTGCCATCAGCTCGTCGTGGCTGCCCTGCTCCACGATGCCCTTGTCGGTGAGCACCAGTATCATGTTCGCGCCGCGGATCGTGGTGAGCCGGTGGGCGATGGTGAACGTGGTGCGCCCCTTCATCAGGCCCTCCAGCGATTGCTGGACCAGGTGCTCCGATTCGTTGTCCAGGGCGCTGGTGGCCTCGTCGAGTATCAGTATCGGCGGGTTCTTCAGGAACACGCGGGCGATGGAGATGCGCTGCTTCTGTCCGCCGGACAGCTTCACGCCGTGCTCGCCCACGTAGGTGTCATAGCCGTTCTCCAGCTGGGTTATGAATTCATGCGCCCCGGCCAGCTTCGCCGCCCGGACGATCTCCTCGCGGCTGGCGCCGG
>JAFYBB010000340.1 GCA_017540445.1 Clostridia bacterium
CTGAACCTGCTGGCGGTCCGCCGGAACGGGCAGGTGGAGCCCATGCCGGGCCCCGCCCACCGCTTCAGCCCCGACGAGCGCGTCATACTGCTGGGCAACGACCGGGACGTGCAGAAATTCCTCAGATTCTGACCTTGAAAGAGGGGGTATCGCCATGACAACGCTGATTTGGATCGCCGCGCTCGGGATCGTGATCATCTACGGCTACAGGCTGATGGCGCTGCTGGACCGGTATCTGTAGTACTAGAGTGTGTTTCTAAATGCCGGGAGATGCAGTTTCGAGTGGATTTGGCTGCATTTCAAGGCGCTTTCCCGCAGGCTTAGTGGGGCTAAGTCAAGGGAAAGCAACGCAGAAATGCAGCCAAAGACGCCGAAAATGCGCTTCAGGCATTTTAGAAACACACTCTAACCCCTGCCCGTGCCCCAGAGGGTGTAGCGGCCCGGGCCGACCTTCAGGGTCCGGCCGTCGATCACGATATTTGCGGGCACGGGCGTTTTGATCTCATACCGCACGGCGCCTTTCAGGCAGGTCCACCTGCTGGTTATAGTGCCGCCGCGGGTTTTAAGAGAGGCCTCCATCCAGCCCATCCGGGCGTCGGGGTGCGGCGCGATCAGCGCCTGAGAAAATCCGGGATGGGCTTCGTCGTGCCCTATGCCGGCGGCCTTCTCGTAGAGCCAGTCGATCACCGCGCCGTAGGCGTAGTGATTGAAGGAGTTCATGTCGGCGCTCCACAGGCCGCCGTCGGGCATGATGCCGTCCCAGTGCTCCCAGATCGTGGTAGCGCCCTTGCCGATCGGGTACAGCCACGAGGGGTAATCCTCCCTCAGCAGCAGCGACCAGGCCAGGTCCGCGTGGCCAAAGTCGGACAGGGCATGCAATATGTAGGGCGTGCCCACAAAGCCGGTCCGAAGCTGCGTGCCGTCCTCCGTAATCAACTTCGCCAGCGCGTCCGCCGCGGCCTGTATGTCCTCGGCCAGGCCGAAGTGGATGGCCAGTATGTGCTCGGTCTGGGTCCTATACTCCGGAAACGCCCGCCGGAACGCCGCCACGACGCGCCCGCGCAGCGCCTCGTATTCCGCCACCGGCTCGCCCAGCACCCGCCCGGCCTTGACCACCAGCTCCGCGGAGTGGGCGTAGAAGGCGCTGGCGATGAAGTCCTCGCGCGTGGAGCCCTTGTAGCTGCCCGCCGGCGCGTCCAGGCCCAGCCAGTCGGCAAAGTGGGTGCCGCCGGTCCACAGGTCGGGCGTGGTGGTGGCGGAGGTGATGTATTCCACCCACTTCTTCATGCTGGCGAACTGCTCCCGCAGCACCGCTTCATTCCCGTAGACCTGATAGACCGTCCAGGGCACGATGGTCGCGGCGTCGCCCCAGGCGGCGCTGCTCATGCCGTCCGGCAGGTAGTCCGGGATCACGCAGCCCACGCCGCCGTCCGGCCGCTGGTCGGCGGCCAGGTCCCGAAGCCACTTGGCGAAGAACCGCTCGGAATCGAAGTTCAGGCAGGCCGCCCGGGCGAACACCTGCGCGTCGCCGGTCCAGCCCAGGCGCTCGTCCCGCTGGGGGCAGTCGGTGGGCACGTCCAGGAAGTTGCCGATCTGGCCCCAGAATACGTTGGAGACCAGCTGATTGACGCCCGGGTGGCCGGTGGTCACAAAGCCGATCTGCCTCAGGTCCGAGTGGACGGCGATGGCCGTGAACTGCCCGGGCTTTGGTTCGCCGGGGAACGCGTCCAGCCGGATGTAGCGAAAGCCGAAGAACGTCAGCCGCGGGTGCCAGGTCTGCAGGCCCTCCCGGCAGGTGTAGCGCAGCTCCGCCTTCGCGGAGCGGTAGTTCTCGTTGTAGAAGTTGCCGTCCCTGTCCAGTATCTCGCCGTGGCGGATGCGAACCTCATCCCCCGCCCGGGCGTCCACGGTGAATTCCACGTAGCCGGTGACCTCCTGGCCGAAGTCCACCACCCACTCGCCCTTCGGCGTGCGGAACACCGAGCGGGCAGCCACGCGCTCCGCCTCCCGGACCTCCTCGCCCTCCAGGGGAATGAGGGCGTCCGTCGGGCCGTCGAATGCCGCGCAGGGCTTGGGCACGTCGTCCGCAAAGGTGGCGTCGCAGACCTCGCCGTCGTAGATCTCGCTGAAGCGGATCCCGCTCTCGGTCCAGGTCCAGTCCTCGCCGGTGACGACGCGCGCCGCACTGCCGTCGGAAAAAACCATGTCCAGCCGGGCGATCAGCGCGGTGTCGCGCTTCATGCGCCGACGCCTGTCCGCGCTGTCCACCCACCCCGGCATGGGCGAGGCGTACCAGCCCCGGCCCACCTTCACCCGCAGCGCGTTCTCGCCGCGCAGCAGCGCCGTCACGTCGTAGGTCTGCACCTGCAGCCGGGTATCGTAAGAGGTCCAGCCCGGCGCCAGTACGAATTGCCCGACCCGCGCGCCGTTCAGCTCCGCCTCGTAGACGCCCAGCGCCGTGATGCAGAGCGTCGCACGGCTGACCGCCTTGCCCGCGGGCAGGCTCCAGGTTTTTGAAAACGCCGGCACCGCGTCCCCGGTGGGCCGGCCGGTCCAGATCCACTTCGCGCCGCTTAACATGTGATGACCTCCCTGATATTATAGTGTGTCGGACAGCAGCCAGGCGACGCCCCTTGCCGTCCGCTCCGTCACGTCCCTGAAGTGATTGCCCGGGTTCAGCTCGAATACTGCCGGTATGCCCATTTCCGCATAGTGCCTGTAGAGCGCCTCGGTGTCGTCCCGCACGGTCCGAAGCGCCGGGTTCCTGGTGCGGGCCTCGCCGTCTCCCAGCGACAGATAGACCCGCTCCGGCGTCCGCCGCATGGCCGCGCACCGGGCGAAGTCGATAAATCCGGGAAACCAGAGGGAGCCGGAGGCGCTGGCAACACGGGAGAAAGCCTCCGTCCGGTACAGGCTGTACACGGCGAACAGCCCCGCGAGGGAGTACCCCGCCAGCCCGGTCCACGCGGGGCGCTCCCCGAGCGCGTCGACGACCCGCGGCAGCACGCGCTCCGTCAGCGTCAAGAGAAAGGCGTCCGCCCCGCCCCCGAAGGCCCCGCCGCCCGCGAACACCGCCGCCGCGGGCCAGGGCGACAGGTCGGCATTCCAGTCAACCCCCGATACCGCCGCCAGCGAAAAATCCGCGCAGGTACGGCCCCTGACGGCCCCGTGCACCGCCGCGGCCTCGCCCGCTTCCCCGCACAGCAGCACCAGCGGACTGCCCGCGCGCGCCGCGGGAAACAGCGCGACATTGAGGCCATCGATGGTAAGGTGCCTCTCCCGTCCGTCGTCCATGGTTTATTCCCCCGCTTCGCTTCGCAGTGTTATGTGGATAGTATAGCTCAAACTTGATGTGGGTTCA
>JAFYBB010000341.1 GCA_017540445.1 Clostridia bacterium
CATGCCCTTCAACGAGGATTTCGATACCACCGTGCTGCGCCACGGGGACACCGGCAAGTGGTTCGGGCTGATCATGAAGGTGCCGGGAAACAAGGTCGGCCTGGACGGCGGCGCGCCGGCGGAAATACTGAACCTGAAGTGCGACCCGCTGCTCAGCTACGGGCTGCGGCAGGACAACCCGGACATATTGCCCGCATGGCACATGAACAAACAGCTGTGGATCTCGGTGCGCCTCGCGGGCCGCGTGCCGGACGATCTGCTGCGGGCGCTGATCCAAATGAGCTTCGACCTGACGGCGCGGAAATAGCGCTTGCCGTCAAAAAGGGGGGAGCGGCGCGCGGGCGCCCCTCCCCCATCTTGTATCCGCTCCGGTCAGACGGCGTCGCCCTCGTTGAAGGGATCGCCGCAGTTCGGGCAGAACTTGGGCGGATTGGTCGGGTCCTCGGGCGTCCAGCCGCACTTGTTGCAGCGGAAGGTCTTCGGCTTCTCGGGCCGCTTCGCGCCGCAGTTCGGGCAGAACTTGCCGGTGTTGACGGCGCCGCAGGCGCAGGTCCACTGATCGGGCTCGGGCTGCGCGGCGGCAGCGGGGGCGGTGGGGGCGGCCTTGGCCGCGGCGTTCACGGAGGCGACCGCCTGGCCGATGGCGGCGGACAGCGTCTGCGCCAGGTTCTGGGCGTTCAGCCCCGGCTGGCTCGCGACGGTGCCCGGCATCAGCGTGGCGCGCAGCGCGTCGGCCATCTGCTCGTAGTAGCGGTATTCCTGGCTCAGGCGATTCTCCGGCCGGTCGTCGGTCAGCTCGAACTGGATCTCGTTGAAGTACGGGGAGTCGATCATCAGCGTGGTCTCGAACTCATAGGTGAACCGGTAGCGCGGCGGCACGAAGGGCACGCTCTTGCCCTCGCGGTCGTTGTGGTATTCCTCGGTGCGGTGCTCCGTCACGTCGGTGCGCACGTCGATGATCTGGGAGAAGTCGATGACGTCCGGGTTCGAGTCGCGCCAGTTGGAGAGACGGGTCACGAAGAACTTCCCGGCGGCCTCGTCGATGTAAACCTTGGTATTGGTGCCCAGCACCGTGGTCGGGTGTATGGCGGCCAGCACGCTCTTGTTCTGCTCGCGATAGGCCAGATGCCGGCGAATCTCCTCCACCGTGGACTGGCGGCGGTCCGTCATCCAGGGCGACAGCTTCTTCGCGCAGTCCTTGCACAGGTTGCCGTCCGACAGCTTGCGATTGCCCAGCAGGCCGATGTCGCCGCCGCAGATGTCGCAGACCTTCTTATCCAATAGCTTTCCCAGTATGCCCATATTCCAACCTCCTGACGCGCTCCTGCGGGAGCCTGTAATGCGTATGCTCTCGATGTTCCAAGCATCTGGTATAATTATACCAGACGTTAACGCGCTTGTAAACATCAATTTGTGCGCTTTGATGCTCGCCCCGATTGTAAACAATGAATGGCCCGTCAAGGCTTTTGCGGATATGCGTTGACTTTTAATATTCCATATGCTATATTGATAAGGAATTGAAATACAGATAATCTGGTTTTGAATAACAGATTATCTCAGCCGAACATCACCAACATGGTTTCAGACAGGAGAATGAATATGAAGATCGCGTTTGTGTTTTCCGGCCAGGGCGCTCAGTTCCCCGGCATGATGAAGGACCTCTGCGCCGCGCAGCCCGCGGCCCGGGAGGTGTTCGACGCGGCGGACAGCGCGCTGGGCCGCGGCATCTCCGATCTGTGCTTTGAGGGCGCGCAGGAGGACCTGAACCTGACCCACAACACCCAGCCCTGCGTGCTGGCCGCGGACCTGGCCGCCGCCATGGCGCTGAAGGCCCACGGCATCGCGCCCGAGGGCGTCGCCGGGTTCTCGCTGGGCGAATACGCCGCGCTGGCCTTCGCGGGTTCCATGCCCCTGAAGGACGCCTTTGAGATCATACAGTACCGCGCGGACAGCATGCAGCAGGCCGTCGCCCCGGGCAAGGGCGCCATGGCGGCCATGATGGGCGGCACGCCCGAGCAGGTGGAGGCCATCTGCGCCGCCGTGACGGAGGGCTACGTGGTGGCGGCCAACTACAACAGCCCCGCGCAGACCGTGATCTCCGGCGAGGCCGCGGCGGTGGACCGGGCCGTCGCGCTGGCGCGGGAGGCGCGCATCCGCGGCGTGAAGCTGGCCGTCAGCGCGCCGTTCCACTGCGCGATGATGGAGCCCGCCGCGCGCAAGTTAGAAGCGCTGTTCGCCGGAAAGGCGTTCGGGGCGCCGTCCGTGCCGGTGTACATGAACG
Source organism: Clostridia bacterium (assembly GCA_017540445.1). Classification (GTDB taxonomy): domain Bacteria; phylum Bacillota; class Clostridia; order Christensenellales; family Aristaeellaceae; genus UBA2862. The sequence continues at coordinate 2,282 of JAFYBB010000341.1, forward strand.
TGGACGCCGCGCCCAACACCGACCCGGCCCGCATCCCCGGGCTGCTGGTCAAGCAGGCGATGAGCCCTGTGCGCTGGATGCAGACGCTTCTGAACATGCGCGCGGACGGCTTTGACACGTTCATCGAGTGCGGCCCCGGCAAGACGCTCACGGGCCTTGCGGCCAAGACGCTGAAGGACGTGACCCTGCTGCGGGTGGGCGACGCCGAGAGCTTTGAGGCGACGCTGGCGGCGCTGCGGCAATAATCGACGCGAGGACGGTTGGCAATGGACATCAACCTGGTTGAAAAACAGCACAAGAAGGGCAAGCTGTACGTGGAAGAGCGGCTGCAGCTGCTGTTCGACGAGCAGCGCTACACCGAGATCACCAAGCCCGAGGAGCGGGACGGGGTCTACGTGTGCGAGGGCCTGGTCTCCGGCAAGCGCGTGATCGTGGCCGCCCAGGATTTCACGTTCATGGGCGGCACGCTGGGGCTGCGGCACGGCCGGAACATCGCCATGGGGCTGGACCGGGCCATCCGCATGAAGTGCCCCTTCATCGCCGTGAACGACTCCGGCGGCGCGCGCATCCAGGAGGGCATCGACGCGCTGTGCGGCTACGGCGGCATATTCTACCGCAACGTCAGGGCCTCCGGCCGCATTCCGCAGATTTCGATGATCCTGGGCCCCTGCGCCGGCGGCGCGGTGTACTCCCCCGGCATCACCGACTTCATATTCATGACCGACAACATCAGCCAGATGTTCATCACCGGGCCGAAGGTGATCCACGCCGTCACCGGCGAGACCATCACCGGCGAGGCCCTGGGCGGCACGGTGATGCACGGCGTGAACAGCGGTGTCGCCCACGTCTGCACCGATACGGAGCTGGAATGCTTTATGCAGGTGCGGCGGCTGGTGGGCATGCTGCCCCCGAACTGCCGGGAGCGCCGGCTGCACTGCTATGTGGACGCCAACGCGCCCCAGTTCCGCTTCGCGCTGCCGGAGGATGCGCACCGGGGCTACGACGTGACCGACGTCATCAACAGCATATTCGACACCCGCTCCTTCATGGAGCTCCAGCCGGACTTTGCCAAGTCCGTGGTGGTGGGGCTGGCGAAGCTGGGCGGCGAGACGGTGGGCATCATCGCCAACCAGCCGAAGTATATGGCCGGCGTGCTGGACTGCAATTCCAGCGACAAGGCGGCCCGACTGGTGCGCTTCTGCGACGCCTTCCGGATACCGATCGTCACGTTCACCGACGTGCCCGGCTACCTGCCCGGCGTCGCCCAGGAGCAGGCGGGCATC
>JAFYBB010000342.1 GCA_017540445.1 Clostridia bacterium
CCGCAGCGCGCTGATCCGCATTCCCGCCTCCCGGGGCATGGGTACCCGCGTGGAGCTGCGCTGCCCGGATCCCAGCTGCAACCCGTACCTGAACATGGCGGTGTGCCTGGCGGCGGGCCTGGACGGCATCGAGAAGGGCCTGACCCCGCCGGACGAGATCACCGACAACATCTTCGCCATGGACGCCGAGACCCGCGAGGCCAAGGGCATCGCGTCGCTGCCCGGCACGCTGCACGAGGCCGTGAAGTGCCTGAAGGCCGACCCGGTGATCTGCGCCGCCCTGGGCGAGCACGTGCTGTCGCAGTACGTGGAGGGCAAGGAAAAGGAATGGGACGCCTACCGGACCCACGTGAGCAGCTGGGAGATCGACAGGTACCTCGTTATGTACTAATGAGGAATGAGGAGTGAGGAATGAGGAATGAAGAATGCGTTGTACCACACCTTCCAATTCCTCATTCCTCATTCCTAATTCCTAATTCCCGAAAGCCGACCGAAGGGAGGCATACTCGTGGCCAGGATCGTCATTGCCGGCGCTTCCGAGGCCAGCCGCGCGCAGCTGTCCAGGCTGCTGGCCTCCTCCGGACATGCGGTGTTCCGGCTGTGCGCGTCGGGCAGCGAGCTGCGGCGGACCCTCGCCGAATGTGAAGACGGCGTGGTGATCCTGACGGGCGGACTAACGGACGTGCTGCCGGACGACCTCGCCGCCGACTTCTTCGGCCTGTTCCAGTTTTTGATGATCGGCAGGCCGGACGCGCTGCAGGCCTGCGAATCGCCGCAGGTGTTCAAGCTGAGCTATCCCTGCGCCGGCAGCGCGGTGATCGGCGCGGTGGAGATGCTGGCCCAGCTGCACTCGATGGGCCTGCCCCACCGCAGCGGCGAGGAAAAGGCCGTGGTGGAACAGGCCAAGCGCGTGCTGATGCGGCGCCATGGCATCACCGAGCCGGAGGCGCACCGGCGCATGCAGCGCTACGCCATGCGCCACAACCGAAAACTCACGGACTGCGCATTGGAAATCATACAGGGGGGTACGGACGATGCGTGACGCGCAATATCCGCTCTACCATCCGGAACTGGAGCACGAATCCTGCGGCGTCGGCGCGATCGTCGATTTGAGCGGCAGGGCTACGCACCGCACCGTGGACCAGGCGCTGACCATCGTGGAGCGCCTGGCCCACCGGGCGGGCAGCGACGCGCTGGGCACCACCGGCGACGGCGTGGGCATCATGACGGGACTGCCCCACGAGCTCTTCGCCGCCTGGGCCTGGGAGGAGGGCATACCGCTCGGCAAGCCCGGCGACTACGGCGTCGGGATGTTCTTTTTGCCGGAGGACGACGTGGGCGTCACCAACATCTGCCACGTATTCGACCGGCTGGCGGCCTCCGAGGGCATCGCCGTGCTGGGCTGGCGCGACGTGCCCTGCCACCCGGCCCAGCTGGGCGCGGGCGCGCGGCGCACGATGCCGCGCATCCGCCAGTGCTTTTTGAGGCGGCCGGCGGACGTGGAACCGGGGATCGACTTCGATCGCCGGCTGTACGTGCTGCGCCGCGTGTTTGAAAAGCAGGACACCGACACCTACATCTGCTCGCTGTCGTCCCGCACCATCGTGTACAAGGGCATGATGCTGGTCAGCCAGCTGCGCTCGTTCTACGACGATCTGCAGGACGCGCGCTACGTGTCGCAGATGGCCATGGTCCACTCCCGCTTCTCCACCAACACGTTCCCCAGCTGGTCCAAGGCCCATCCCCAGCGCTTTTTGCTGCACAACGGCGAGATCAACACCATCCGCGGCAACCACGACCGCATGAAGGCCCGGGAGGAGACCATGCGCTCCCCGGTGATGGGCGGCGCGATGAAGCGGGTGCTGCCGGTGGTGGACCCGGGCGGCAGCGACTCCCAGATGCTGGACAACACGCTGGAGTTCCTGGCGATGAACGGCTTTCCGCTGCCGCTGGCGGGCATGGTGCTGCTGCCGGAGCCCTGGCAGGGCGAGAAGACGCCCAAGCCCTGGCACGACCTGTACCGCTACTACTCCACGATGATGGAGCCCTGGGACGGCCCCGCGGCCATACTGTACTCCGACGGCGACAGCGTGTGCGCTTCGCTGGACCGCAACGGCCTGCGCCCGCTGCGCTGCGCGCTGACGGACGACGGGCGGCTGATCCTGTCCTCCGAGGCCGGGGTGCTGTACGAGGAGAGCGCCCGCATCCGCCGGCGCTGGAAGCTGAAGGCCGGCGACGTGCTGATGGCCGACCTGCGCTCCGGCGCGCTGATGGAGGGCGACGCGCTGAAGCAGCACTTCACCGGGCTGCACCCCTACGGCGAGTGGGTGCGCAAGATCGTGCGGCTGAAGGACCTGCCTCCGGCAGCTTCAGAGGAAAGCGCGCCCAAAGCCTCCCTCTCCGAGGGAGGTGGCCGAAGGCCGGAAGGAGTTGCCTCCCTCTCCGAGGGAGGTGGCCGAAGGCCGGAAGGAGTTGCCTCCCTCTCCGAGGGAGGTGGCCGAAGGCCGGAAGGAGTTGAGGCCCTGTGCATGGCCTTCGGCTACGCCTGGGAGGACATCCGGGACGTGGTACTGCCGATGGCCGAGAAGGGCGCGGAGCCCATCGTGTCCATGGGCGCGGACGAGCCGCTGGCGGCGCTGTCCAAGGCGCACCCGGCGCTGTTCGACTACTTCAAGCAGCGCTTCGCGCAGGTGACGAACCCGCCCATCGACGCGCTGCGGGAGGCCTGCAAGACCGACTGCTCGATCTACATCGGCGACGACGGGAACCTGCTGTCCTGCGACGCGGACAACTGCGCCGTGCTGGAGCTGCCCTCGCCGGTGCTGACCGAGGCGGAGCTGCGGCGCATCCTCTCCATCGACCACCCGGCGTTTCACGTGCGCACGGTGTCGCTATTGTACCCGGTGGGCGCGCGGCTGCGCCGGGCCATGGCGGACTTCTTCGCCGCCTGTGACGCGGCCTGCCGCGACGGCGTGAATATACTGATACTGTCCGACCGGGGCGTGGACGCGGCGCACCTGGCGATACCGTCGCTATTGGCGGTGTCGGCGCTGGAGCAGCACCTGATCCACATCAAAAAGCGCACCGCA
>JAFYBB010000343.1 GCA_017540445.1 Clostridia bacterium
CGCTGCTGGTCGGCATGCTCGCCGGCACCTACTCCTCCGTGCTGCTCAGCGGACAGGTCTGGGCCATGTGGGACAAGAAGCTGGCCGCGGGCAAGGGCAAGAAGGCCTAATCGAATAAAACAAAGCGAATTAGGAATCGACGTACGCCGGTTCCTAATTCTTCTTTCCCAGGCACATCACCCCCTGCCGTACAGACCGCGAGAAGGAATGGATCATGCTGCAATACAAACTGCGCGCTGAAAACCCTGTGGGATTTCCCTGCCCCCCGGACATGCCCCCGGCGCTGCACCGGCTGCTGGTGGGGCGGGGCGTCGCTTCCGTCGCGGAAGCCGAGGCCTTCCTGCACCCGAGCGCGAAGCAGCTGCACGACCCGACGCGGCTTTCCGACATGGGCCGGGCGGCGGACCGCGTCCGCGCGGCGCTGGCGGCGGGCGAGGTCATCTGCGTGTACGGCGATTACGACGTGGACGGCGTGTGCGCGTCGGCGATACTCTCCCAGTACCTGATCGGCTGCGGCGGGGACGCGCGGGTGTACCTGCCCTCCCGCCACAGCGAGGGCTACGGCCTGAACGCGGCGGCGGTCCGCGAGATCGCCGGGTGGGCCGACCTGCTGGTGACGGTGGACTGCGGCATCGCCAGCGGCGATCTGGTGGCGCTGGCGCAGTCGCTGGGGCTGGACGTCATCGTCACCGACCACCACCGGCCCGGCGGCGAACTGCCCGACTGCCCGACGGTGAACCCGCTGCTGAACGACTATCCGTTCCCGCACCTGTGCGGCGCGGGGGTGGCCTGGAAGCTGGTGTGGGCGCTGGGCGGCGAGGAAGCCGCCATGGCCTGGGTGGACATCGCCGCGCTGGCCACGGTGGCGGACGTGGTGTCCCTGACCGGGGAGAACCGGGTGATCGTGCGGCTGGGGCTGGACGCCATCAACCGCGCGCCGCGGCCCGGCGTCGCCGCGCTGATCGACGCGGCGGGGCTGTCCGGCAAGCCCGTCACGTCCACCGCCGTGGGCTTTCAGCTGGCGCCCCGGCTGAACGCCGGCGGGCGGCTGGGCTCGGCCATGCGTTCGCTGGCGCTGCTGGTGGAGCGGGACGCGGCAAAGGCCGCCCGCGGGGCCGCCGAGCTGGACGGGGAGAACGCGCGGCGCAAGGCCGTGGAGAACAAAATCTTGGCCGAGGCCGAGGCGCAGCTGATGGACTTCGACTTTCCCGCCCACCGGGCGCTGGTGCTGGCGGGGCAGGACTGGAACCCCGGCGTGATCGGGCTGGCGGCCTCGAGGCTGGTGGAGAAGTACAACTACCCGGTGGTGCTGCTTTCGGACCAGGGCGACAGGCTGACCGGCTCCTGCCGCAGCATCGAGGGCGTGGACATATTCGCGGCGCTGACCGGCTGCGTGGATACGCTGCAGCGCTTCGGCGGCCACCGCCAGGCGGCGGGGCTGACGCTGCTGCCCGAGCGCCTGGGCGATTTCCGCGCCGCGCTGGACAAGTGGCTGCTTGACAACGTAGACCCGTGGGCCTACGTGCCCGCGAAGGCCTACGACGCCCCGATGGACTTCGGCGAGATCACGCCCGGGCTGATCGCGGCGCTGGACGCCGTGCAGCCCACCGGCTTCGGCAACCCCGCGCCGCTGTTCAGGGCGTCGGCCCAGGTGGTGGAGGCCCGCGCCGTGGGCGCGGAGGGCGCTCACCTGAAGCTGACGCTTGCCCAGGGCGGGCACCGGCTGGGGGGCATCGCGTTTCGGGAGGGCCGCCGGGCGGGGGCGCTGACCGGCGGCGTGGACGCGCTGTTCGTGCCGAAGCTGAACACCTGGATGGGGCGCACGGAGGCGCAGGTGGAGGTGCGCGCGCTGGCGGACGCGGACGCCCTGCGCAGGCTCGATTCAAAACTTGAGGACGAGCCGCGGATGCAATGCGAATTCTTAACAGAGGTATTCTATAATAGAAAAATCCCACCCGCCGGGGCGCTGCCGGCCATCGACGCCGGGGCGCTGGCAGAGCTGCTGTCGGGGCGGCCCCAGGGCACGCTGATCGTCGCGGCGGACCTGGCCTGCGCCGGGCGGCTGCTGCGAAGGCTTTCGGACAACCTGCCCGATCTGTATCTGGGCGAATACCCGCGGGACCCCCGGGCCTTCAACGCGCTGTGCGTGTGCCCGGTGGGCGGCGGATTGCCCCGGGGCTACGACCGCATTTTGCTGTGCGGCGCGCCGCCCGAATGTCTGCCCGAGGGCGCGGCGGCGAAGGCGTGCGCGTTGGCGGAGGAGGCCGCCCCGGCGGCGTGGCTGCCGGATCTGGACGGCCTGCGGGCCGCGTACACGGCGCTGATGCGCGTCATGCGGCGGCCCGTGTGGTGCGGCTCGCTGTGGCAGCTGGCCGGCGAGGTCGCAGGCGAGGCGGGCATGCCGCCCGTTACCGCGGCGGCGGCGGTGCTGGCGATGGCCGACATGGGCCTGTTTGAACTGGCGCTGGACGCCCGGCCGGTGTCCGTGCGCCGCAGCGGCCGGGGAAAGGCCGACCCCGATCAGAGCGAAGTCTGGCGGGCGATCTGCCGCTGGCGGACCGATCCGCGTCCATGAGGGAAGGAGGGAGCGTCGATGACCGAAGGCAATCCGTGCCCCTATATCAGCGCCGAGGAGCTGATTTCGCGCATTCGGAAGTACCATCCGGACGACGACATGGACCTGGTGCGGCGGGCCTACGCGTTCGCCGAGAAGGCCCATGCCAACCAGGTGCGCAAATCCGGCGATCCCTACTTCATGCACCCCTGCGCCGTGGCGGTGATACTGACCGACCTGATGCTGGACGCCACCACCATCGCGGCGGGCCTGCTCCACGACTGCGTGGAGGACGTGGAGGGCTGCACGCTGGACGTGGTGCGCCAGAACTTCGGCGACGAGGTGGCACTGCTGGTGGACGGCGTGACCAAGCTCTCCCAGCTGAACTTCGCCAACCGCGAGGAGGCCCAGGCCGAGACGCTGCGCAAGATGTTCCTGGCCATGGCCAAGGACATCCGCGTGGTGCTGATCAAGCTGGCCGACCGGCTGCACAACATGCGCACGCTGAAGTACCAGCGCCCGGAGCGCCAGGTGCCCATCGCCCGGGAGACGCTGGACATCTACGCGCCGCTGGCCCACCGGCTGGGCGTGTACGCGGTGAAGTGGGAGCTGGAGGACCTGTCGCTGCGCTACATCGACCCGGAGGGCTACTACGAGCTGGTGCGCCTGGTGGGCATGAAGCGCGAGGAGCGGGAGCAGCTGATCGCCCAGGTGACCCAGGAGCTGAAGGCGCGCCTGAACGAGGCGGGCATCACCTGCGAGATCGACGGGCGGCCCAAGCACTTCTACTCCATCTACAAGAAGATGAAGACCCAGAACAAGAGCTTTGACCAGATCATGGACCTGATCGCCGTTCGCGTGCTGGTGAACACCAAGCAGGACTGCTACTTCGCGCTGGGCATCGTGCACACGATCTGGCCCCAGGTGCCGGGCCGGTTCAAGGACTACATCAGCATGCCCAAGGCCAACATGTACCAGTCGCTGCACACCACCGTGGTGAACCAGGGCCGCCCGTTCGAGGTGCAGATCCGCACCTTCGAGATGCACCGCACCGCCGAGTACGGCATCGCGGCCCACTGGCGCTACAAGGAGGGCAAGGCCGCGGACGAGCTGGACACCAAGCTCAGCTGGCTGCGGCGCATACTGGACTGGCAGTCCGACGCCAAGGACCCCGGCGACTTCAGCGAGCTGCTGAAGTTCGACCTGTTCGCCGACGAGGTGTTCGTGTTCACGCCCAGGGGCGACGTGGTGTCGCTGCCCCGGGGCGCGACGCCGCTGGACTTCGCCTACCGCATCCACTCCGCCGTGGGCAACCGCTGCATCGGCGCGAAGGTGAACGGGCGCATCGTGCCGCTGGCCCATCAGCTGGAGACCGGCGACTTCGTGGAGGTCATGACCTCCTCGTCCTCCCACGGGCCGTCCCGGGACTGGCTGAACATCGTCAAGACCAGCGAGGCCAAGGCCAAGATTCGCGCCTGGCTGAAGAAGGAGCAGCGGGACGAGAACATCGTCCACGGCCGCGAGCTGCTGGAGCGCGAGGCCAAGCGGCTGGGCTACAGCATGTCCCAGCTGTCGAGGCCCGAGTTCGTGGAGACGCTGTACAAGCGCTATTCCGTGCAGAGCTACGACGACGTGTGCGCCATGGTGGGCTTCGGCGGGCTGAGCACCGTGCAGGTGCTGAACCGGCTGATCGACGA
>JAFYBB010000344.1 GCA_017540445.1 Clostridia bacterium
ATCGACCGGGACGATCTGATCCGCCGCCTCGTGGACATACAGTTCACCCGAAACGACTTCGAGCCCGAGCGCGGCACCTTCCGCGTGCGGGGCGAGGTGATCGAGATCATCCCCGCGGCGTCGGAAAAGCGGGGCGTGCGGGTGGAGTTCTTCGGGGACGAGATCGAGCGCATCAGCGAGATCGACATGGTCACCGGCAAGGTGCTGCGGCTGATGAATCACGTGCTGATCTTCCCCGCGTCCCACTACGCCACCAGCAAGGACAAGCTGGACCGGTGCATCGAGCAGATCGAGGCGGACCTGGCCCTGCGGCTGAAGGACTTCCGGGACAACGAGCGTCTGCTGGAGGCCCAGCGGCTGGAGCAGCGGGTGCACTACGACATCGAGATGATGCGGGAGATCGGCTATTGCAGCGGCATCGAGAACTACTCCCGCTACTTCGACGGGCGTCAGCCGGGCGAGGCGCCGTTCACGCTGCTTGACTACTGTCCGAAGGACTTCCTGATATTCATCGACGAGGCCCACGTGACCGTGCCGCAGATCCGCGCCATGTACAACGGCGATTTCGCCCGCAAGCGCACGCTGGTGGACTACGGTTTCCGTCTGCCCGCCGCCTACGACAACCGGCCGCTGAAATTCCACGAGTTCGAGCAGAGGGCGGGCCAGACCATCTATGTGTCCGCCACCCCCGGCCCCTACGAGCTGGAGCGGGCCGAGCAGGTGGTGGAGCAGATCATACGGCCCACGGGCCTGATCGACCCGGAGATCGTCGTGCGCCCCGCCACCGGCCAGGTGGACGACCTGCTGGGCGAGATCAACAAGGTCACGGAACATGGAGGGCGGGTGCTGGTCACCACGCTGACCAAGCGCATGGCCGAGAGCCTGACCCAGTACCTGAAGGAGATGGACGTGCGGGTGGAGTACCTGCACAGCGACATCGAGACGCTGGAGCGCATCAAGCTGATCCACGGCCTGCGCAGCGGCGAATTCGACGTGCTGGTGGGCATCAACCTGCTGCGCGAGGGCCTGGACATGCCGGAGGTCAGCCTGGTGTGCATACTGGACGCCGACAAGGAGGGCTTTCTGCGCAGCGAGACCAGCCTCATCCAGACCATCGGCCGCGCGGCCCGCAACGTGGACGGGCGCGTCATCATGTACGCCGACGCCGTCACCGACTCGATGGCACGGGCCATTGCCGAGACCAACCGCCGCCGGGAGATCCAGCAGAAGTACAACGAGGAGCACCACATCGAGCCCCAGACCGTGCGCACCGCCATCCGCGAGCTGATGGAGGTCACCCGCGCGCCCGACGACGCCGCCGCTTCCGGCCTGGACGACGAGGAGAAGCGCATGGCCATCGAGCGGCTGGAGGAGCTGATGCTGCAGGCCGCCAACAACCTGGACTTCGAGAAGGCCGCCAAGTACCGCGACCAGATGCTCTCGCTGAAGGGCGAAAAGGTGATGGCCAGCGCCGAGCAGTCGCGGCAGAAGCGCCGCAGAAGAGAGAAGATGACCCACAGGAACCCGGGCTAAGCCAAAGGGAGGCGCACCATGACCATTCGCCGTTTTGTCGATGCCGACGCGCCGGCCGTCTCGGCGCTGATCATCGAGACCATGCGCGTGTCCAACACCCGCGACTATTCCGCGGCGGACATGGAGGCGCTGATCCTCCACCAGCAGCCCGAGAACGTATTGCAGCGGGCGCGCTGGACCCACTTCTACGTGGCCGAGGAGGCCGGCGCCGTCGTCGGCTGCGGGGCCATCGGCCCCTATTGGGGCAAGCAGGATGAGAGCAGCCTGTTCACGATATTTGTGCGCCCAGATTGCCAGGGCCGGGGCGTCGGCAGGCAGATCGTCGAGACCCTGGAGGCCGACGAATTCGCCCTGCGCGCGTGGCGCATCGAGGTCCCCGCCTCCATCACCGGGCTGCCCTTTTACCTGAAGCTGGGCTACGCCTACAAGGACGGGAACGACCAACTGGACGAGGAAAAGCTGTACCGCCTCGAGAAGATCAGGAGGATAACCCCATGAAGAAGATCCGGATCACCGTGATGCGCATGGCGCGCCACGACGACCTCATCGAAAAGTACGAGAACCCCATCGAGCACGCCTGCGACATGCGGGTGGGCCGGCAATTCACCTGCAACGGCTGGGCCAAACCCGAGGGTATGTGCGACAGCGCATGGGAGACCCTCTCCCCCTTCGTGATGGCGCTGGCCCACGGGGCGGAAAACCTGTACGACGGCTGGATGAAAAACCCGAGATCGGCCATGATCTCCTGCAACGACGGCTTCCGTCCAGTCAGCTTCCTCGTCGAGGCGCTGGACGAAGAAGCTGAATGAAGGGATGGGCGCGATGGAACAGGCTCTGATTGTCAACTGCAGCCCCGTTCGAACCGGGGCGACAGCGCGGATCGCCGGCATCATCTCACAGCGCCTTTCCGCGCGGTACGCGGTACATGAAGTGTGCATCGACGACTACCGCTTCGGCTTCTGCGTGGGCTGCCGACGCTGCCACGACACCGCGATTTGCGTCCAGCGGGACGGCGTGGACAATCTGATGGAGGAATTCAGCTGCGCGGATGTGATCGTCTGCGTATCGCCCTCCTATTGGGCAGACGTGCCGGGACAGTTCAAGGCGTTCATAGACCGCTGCACGCCCTGGTGCAACACCCATGAGCCCCACGCGCGGCTAAGGCCCGGCAAGCGGGGCTTTGCCGTCGCGCTGCGCACGGGGCCCGGCATGCGGGAGTGCGAGCGCATACTGGACACCCTGGAGCACTTCTACGGCCACCTTGATATCGCGTGCCGGGGCCGCCTGGGTCTGTGTGGCGTCGAGCGCCGAGAGGATGTCGCCGGAAAGATCAATGAGATACGGCAGTTTTGCGAAGGGATGATCTTATGAAAAAATGGTATGACGAGGAGTATGAATTCACCGTGGAGGTCACCGGCTTTCTGCGGGGCGACCACACGGAGAACTATTGTAGAAACGGCGAGGAGATCGGCGACGTGTACACCTGCGGCTACGGCTGTCCGGTGAATGCGCAGGGCGAGGGCATCTGCTCCAAGACCATGATGATGCTCTACCCACTGATGGAGGCCGTGCGCGCCGGCGGGAACCTGACCAGCCTCGGCGGCGAGGGCCAGTACGAAAAGACCGTCGTGTGCCCCGACGGCTGCGTGATCTTCAGGCTGACCGCGAAGCCCACGGGCAACGAGAACTTCCACACGGGCGGATTCTGGAAGGAACCGGAGGAATAGAGTCATGACCCACGCAGAGCTTCAAAACCTGATCGACCGTTCACTGTTTGCCGACCTGGGCTACATCGGCGGCGACGGACGGCCCGCCATACGCCGGGTGTTCTGCGTGTGGCACAGGGGCCCGGGCCGCCACCTGATCTCCACGAACACCTCCTCCCGGCACGTGAAGCTGCTGTCGGAGCATCCCGAGGCCTGCCTGTACTTTGCCGACAGCGAAACCTTCGAGGGCGTCTGTCTGACTGGCCGGGCCGTCCCCACCCGCGACAAGGCCATGCGGGAGCTGCTGTGGAACGACGGGGACGAGAAGTACTACCCGCAGGGCGTCGACGACCCGGACTACTGCGTGATCGAGTTCACCGCCGATACTGCGGAATACTACCACTACGACGGCAAGGGGACGCTGGACGCCCAGGCGCTCGCACGGCTGGGCGCGGGCAGGGCCTGGGAGAACGGCTACGCCCGGTACGGCGGTTCGAAAAACAGCAAATAAGACCTAAGTCTGTTTTGAGGTATTATGAACATCAACGAAATCATCATCAAGGGCGCGCGCGAGCACAACCTGAAGAACGTGAACCTGGTCATCCCCCGGAACAAGCTGATCGTGATGACCGGCCTTTCCGGCAGCGGCAAGAGCAGCCTGGCTTTCGACACCATCTACGCCGAGGGCCAGCGGCGCTATGTGGAATCGCTGTCCAGCTACGCGCGGCAGTTCCTGGGCCAGATGGAAAAGCCGGACGTGGACTACATCGAGGGCCTGTCCCCCGCCATCTCCATCGACCAGAAGACCACCAGCCGCAACCCCCGCTCCACCGTGGGCACGGTCACCGAGATCCACGACTACCTGCGCCTGATGTTTGCGCGCATCGGCGTGCCCCACTGTCCCAAGTGCGGAAAGCCCATACAGCAGCAGACCGTCGACCAGATCGTGGACCAGATCCTCTCGCTGCCGGAGCGCACGCGGCTGATGATACTGGCCCCGGTGGTGCGCGGACGCAAGGGCGAATACGTGAAGCTGCTGGAGGACATGCAGAAGCAGGGCTACGTGCGCGCCCGGGTGGACGGCGAGCTGTACGAGCTGTCCGAGGCGCCGAAGCTGGAAAAGAACAAAAAGCACACCATCGAGGTGGTCGTGGACCGCCTCATCGTGCGGCCGGACATCCAGCAGCGGCTCACGGACTCGCTGGAGACCGCCATGAAGCTAGCCGAGGGCCTGGTGATCGCCGCCGTGGTGGACGGCGAGGAGATGCTGTTCAGCCAGAACTACGCCTGCCCGGACTGTGGCATCTCCGTGGGCGAGCTGACGCCGAGGATGTTCTCATTCAACAACCCCTACGGCGCCTGTCCCACCTGCTCCGGCCTGGGCGTGCTGATGAAAATAGACCCGAGTATCGTCATACCCGACCGAAGTCTGTCTCTCAACCAGGGGGCGATACAGGTCTCCGGCTGGAACAGCGGCGAGTTCGACTCGATGGCCCACACCTATCTGCAGGCCCTGGCCGACCAGTACGGCTTCTCGCTGGACACGCCGGTGTGCGACCTGCCGGAGAAGGCGCAGGACATACTGCTGTACGGCACAAACGGCGAGAAGGTGAAGATCAGCTACACCCGCGGCGACGGCGGCGGCACGTTCTACGCGCCCTTCGAGGGCATCGTCACCAATCTGGAGCGCCGCTACCGCGAGACGAACTCCGACGCCATGAAGTCGCTGTACGAGAGCTACATGAGCCAGGTCCCCTGCCCGGACTGCGGCGGCAAGCGCCTGAAGAAGGAGACGCTGGCCGTGACGGTGAAGGACCGCAACATCGCAGAGCTGTCCGACCTGTCGGTGCGGGACTGCCGGGCGTTCTTCGACGGCATGGAGCTGACCGAGCGCGAGCGGATCATCGGCCACCAGATCCTAAAGGAGATCAAGGCGCGCCTGGGCTTTTTGACCGACGTGGGCCTGGGCTATCTGACGCTGTCGCGCAGCGCGGGCACGCTGTCCGGCGGCGAAGCCCAGCGCATCCGCCTGGCCACCCAGATCGGCAGCGGCCTGGTGGGCGTGCTGTACATCCTGGACGAGCCTTCCATCGGCCTGCACCAGCGGGACAACCGGCGGCTTTTGAACTCGCTGAAGGGCCTCAGGGACCTGGGCAACACGCTGATCGTGGTCGAGCACGACGAGGAGACCATGCTGGACGCCGACTGGATCGTGGACGTGGGCCCCGGCGCGGGCATCCACGGCGGCGAGATCGTGGCCGAGGGCACGCCGCGGCAGATCATGGACAACCCGAACTCGCTGACCGGGCAATACCTGTCCGGCAAGCGGTTCGTACCGATACCCCCGTCGCGCCGCGCGCCCGCGGGCTGGCTGACCGTGCGCGGGGCCCGGGCCAACAACCTGAAGGGCATCGACGTCAGATTCCCGCTGGGCGTGATCACCTGCGTCACCGGCGTGTCCGGCAGCGGCAAGAGCTCGCTGGTCAACGAGATATTGTTCAAGTCGCTGTCTCGCACGCTGAACCGCAGCCGCCAGCGGGCCGGGGCCCACGACGGCATCGACGGCACGGGGCAGCTGAACAAGATCATCGCCATCGACCAGAGCCCCATCGGCCGCACGCCCCGCTCCAACCCGGCCACCTACACCGGCCTGTTCGACATCATCCGCGACGTGTTCGCCGCCACGCCGGACGCCAAGGCCCGGGGCTACAAGCCGAACCGGTTCAGCTTCAACGTGAAGGGCGGCCGCTGCGAGGCCTGCTCGGGCGACGGCATCATCAAGATCGAGATGCACTTCCTGTCCGACGTGTACGTGCCCTGCGAGGTGTGCAAGGGCCGCCGCTACAACCGGGAGACGCTGGAGGTGCGCTACAAGGGCAAGAACATCTACGAGGTGCTGGAGATGACCGTGGACGAGGCGCTGGAGTTCTTCCGCCCCATCCAGAAGATCGCCCGCAAGCTGGAGACGATGCGGGACGTGGGCCTGGGCTACGTGAAGCTGGGCCAGCCCGCCACCACGCTCTCCGGCGGCGAGGCCCAGCGCGTGAAGCTGGCCACCGAGCTGTCCCGCCAGGCCACGGGCCGCACGATCTACGTGCTGGACGAGCCCACCACCGGCCTGCACGTGGCCGACGTGGAGCGCCTCATCCAGGTGCTGGACCGGCTGGCCGAGGCCGGGAACACCGTGGTCGTGATCGAGCACAATCTGGACGTGATCAAGACCGCCGACTACATCATCGACCTGGGCCCCGAGGGCGGCGACGGCGGCGGCACGGTGGTGACCTGCGGCACGCCGGAGCAGGTGGCCGAATGCGAGCAGAGCTTCACCGGGCAGTATCTGAAAAGGGCGCTGGACAACTGGGGGCGGTGAACGATGGCGGACCACATTGCGCTCATGCCGATGACGCGGGAGCGGATGCACGAGATGTTCCGCGACTTCGCGGCGGACCCGGATCTCTTCATCGACATGGCGCTGTACGAGCGGGCGCGCAGCTGCGCCTATGCCCGCGAGCGTATAGACGCGCTGTTCGACCGCCGCCAGGCCGAGGCCGATTGCCTGTCCTTCGCGGTGATGCTGAACGGCGAAGTGATCGGCGAGGTCTGCCTGAAGCACATCGACCGCGCCGCCGGGGAGTGCGTGCTGAGCATCCACCTGAAAAACGACGCGGTCAAGAACAAGGGCTACGGCACCCGCGCGGAGCGACTGGCCGTCGAACACGCCTTCGGCGCGCTGGGCCTGAAGCGCGTCTGCGCCGATTGCGTCATCAAGAACACCCGCAGCCAGCGCGTGCTGGAGAAGGTCGGCTTCCGGTTCCTGCGCGAGGCGGACGGATTCCGGTACTACGCGATCGATGCGTAACGGAAGGGGGCGGTTTGTGCGAAACCGCCCCCTTGGTTTACCCCAATACCACGCCGTTCACGGAGGTCCATATATCATAGCCGCCGTCCTCCTGCAGCGCGAAGCCCGCGTCCACGCGGATGGTTCGATTGGCGTCGAAGAAGCTCATCCAGGCGCTGTCGATCAGGCCGGACGGCTTCACCACCGCCCTGACGCTTGTCAGTGCCATGCCATCTTCCACCTCTTCGACTCCCTCCGCCCGCCGGGCATGGTCCACGGCGTCCTCGGTGGCCGAAGCGCTCGTCGTCGTGAAGGGCCTCCTTTTTCATCCAGCCCCGGAACACGGCCTCCTGCACGGCCTCCTGCACGGCGTCCAGGCAGTCCGCCTCGCGCCACAGCATGGCCTGGGCGACGCGGTACAGCCTGCCCTCCACAGCGCGCACGCGGCGCATGTACTCCCGGTCGTTCATGGAAACACGCTCCAGTATCGCAAAGTGACGTCACATCCCGCCGCCGGCGGGAAATCGTTATAACACCCAATAGACGGATGGATGACGCAGGATATTGAATACCCGGCGAAATTTAACACAGACCGGCGCGATTTGCGCCGGTCTGTGTTAAATGTCACCGGGTATTACGATTCTATCGCCTGGATCAGCCGGTCGGCGAAGCCCTTGGCCGTGTCGCCGTCGTGGGGCACGCTGTCCAGTGCGGCCTCCAGCTTGGCGGCCTTGTCCGCGCGGGCAATGTGCCTGAGCAGCATCGCCGCGGCCCTGAGCAGGCTGGAGGGGTTCGCGTAGTCGCCGCGGCCCGTCTCGATCATCCGGGGCGCGGAGCCGTGGATGGCCTCGAACATCGCGTACTGGTCGCCCACATTGGCGCTGCCGGCGGTGCCGACGCCGCCCTGCAGCTGGGCCGCCTCGTCGGTGATGATGTCGCCGTACAGGTTCGGCAGCAGGAACACCTGGAAGCGGCTGCGCACCCGGGTGTCCACCAGCTTGGCGGTCATGATGTCGATGTACCAGTCCTCGGCCTCGATGCCGGGGTACTCGGCGGCCACCTCGTGGCAGATCTCGGAGAACCGGCCGTCGGTCTTCTTCATGATGTTGGCCTTGGTGACGATGGCCACGCTGGTCTTGCCGTTGTTCTTCGCGAACTCGAAGGCCGCCCGGGCGATGCGCTTGGTGCCCGGCAGCGTGGTCACCTTGAAGTCCATGCACAGCTTGCCGGGGATCTCCACGCCGCGGCTGCCCAGCACGTACTCACCCTCGGTGTTCTCGCGGAAGAAGGTCCAGTCGATGCCCTCGTCCGGCACGGCCACCGGGCGCACGTTGGCGTACAGGTCCAGCGCCCGGCGCAGGGCCACGTTGGCGCTCTCCATCGTGCCGCCCTTCGGCGTCTCGGTGGGGCCCTTCAGCAGCACGTCGCAGGTCATGATCTCGCTGAGCACGTCGTCCGGCACGGCCTGGCCCTTCGCCAGCCGGTTTTCGATGGTCAGCCCCTGTATCGGCTTTAAAACGATGCTGCCCGCGGCCAGCTCGTCCTTCAAGAGCGCCTCCAGCACCCGGGTGGTCTGCTTCGATATGATCGGCCCGATGCCGTCGCCGTCGATCACGCCGACGGTGACCACCGGCAGCTTCGTGAAATCCTTCGGCGCGGCGGCGTTCTCCATACGCCCCGTGCGCGCCAGCTGCTCCTCCAGCAGCGTTTTGAA
>JAFYBB010000032.1 GCA_017540445.1 Clostridia bacterium
AGCAGCACCTCGCAGAACGGGCGGCTGCGGCCGATCAGGTTCTCGTAGAAGCGGCTCTGGCTCTCGTGGATCGACATGGAGCTGCCGCCCGCCAGCACCGTGCCCTGCAGCGCGTCGTCCACGCCCAGCTCGTACAGCGCGTGGCCGCCCTCGTGCACCACGCTGTACAGGCTGGACAGCACGCTGTCCTCGTGGTAGTGGGTGGTGATGCGCACGTCGTGTTTATTGAAGCCCGTGGTGAAGGGATGCTCCGTCTCGCCCACGGCGCAGTCGTTCCGGTCGATGCCCATGATCTGCATGAGCCGGTCGGTGAACTTCCTTTGCAGGTGGATGGGGTAGGTCTGCCGCAAAAAGGCGGTGTCCGGGCGGGGGCGCTTCGCCACCTCCAGGATCACCGGGGTCAGCTCCTTTCGCAGCAGCGCGAAGAACGGGTCCAGCGTTTCGTGGGACAGGCCCTCCTCGTAGCCGTCCAGCAGCACGTCGTAGGCGGGCTTGTTCGCGTCCTTGCGCGCGGCGAAGCGCCGGTTGTAGGCGATGATTTTGTCCAGGTACGGCGCGTAGGCGGCAAAGTCGCTGGCCAGCTTGGCGTCGTGCCACACCTGCATGGCCTCGGCCATCAGCTGCTGGTAAGCCGCGAATTCCTCCGCGGGCACCAGCGTCATATCGTCCCGCTGTTTCTTCAGCAGGTACGCCCGGCGGCGGTCCTTCAGGGGCAGCGCGTCCCCGGCGGAGAGCAGTGTGTCGAGGATCTCGCCGGTCTTTTGCGCGGTGATCTTCTCGTGAACGATGCCGCTGAGAAAGCCCATGGTCTCGCCCCGGGCGGGGGCGGAGTTGCGCGGCGCGACGGTCTCCCCGTCGTAGCTCAGGCATCCCAGGGCGTGCCCGTAGGCCTGCAGCTCGGCCTCCAGGGCGGAGAGGGCGGAAAGGGCTTCTTGTGTCGTCATGATGTGGTTCCTTTCTTTTGTTTATAGTTAGAAGTTAGGAGTTAGGAGTTAGGAGTAAGGGAGGGGTCGGTTCCTCCCAACCGTTTTTCGGAGCTGAGAATGGAGATTTCAGAATGTAATACTGTTCAATGAATAGAAATCCGCAAGGATTTCTTCATCAATTCCTCACTCCTCATTCCTCACTCCTCATTGTTTATTGAAACGCGTATTCGTCGTCCCGCAGCATCTGCAGGCTGTAGGACATCACCACGGCGTCGGGGGGGTACTTTGCCAGCCAGTTTTCCAGCGGCTCCACGTCCTGGCGCAGGTCCAGGCAGACCACCCGGCGGGCGGCCAGCGACAGGAAGCGCCCGATGGGGGCGCTGTAGGAATCCTTCAGCAGCAGTATCGTGAAGTCGGGGGCGGCCTCGTTGACCATGATGTCGTAGGACTCGGCCTGGCCGTAGTAGGTGTAGGCGTAGGTGTTCCAGGTCTTGCCCGGCGCGGGCTCCAGCCGGTCGGCGCGGGTGATGGCCTCGCGAAAGCTGCCGGCGACGTGCTCCGTCTTGTCGCCGCGGACGGAGTCCCGGGTGACGGCGGTGTCGTACGCCGGCCAGTATTCCACGATGTCGTCGGGCTGTATGAAGCGCGTGCCCACCCGCTGGCCGTACTTGCCCATAAACAGCTTCTCGTGGCGCAGCGTCTGAAGGTTCGCCGGGTCCAGCAGCGCGGCGTCCAGCCCCGCGCCGGTCAGCTCGTTCAGCCTGCCGGCGATGGCCCGGCCCATGACGATGGCCGCCAGGGTGGACCAGTGCTGGTCGGTGAACATCAACAGCTCGTTCATCGGCAGGCCGCAATCGGGCAGCACGTCGCGGCTGTCCAGCACCGGTATGCCTTCGCTTCTCAGGGCCGAGAGCACCTCGCCGGCCATCTCGGCGGAGTGGTCCAGCGCCGCGTAGTCCTCCGGCAGCATGGCCGGATCGTACAGCGTGGGGTGCTCGTAGACGAACAGGAAGGGGTAGTCCTTCAGCGTGGTGTTGCGCAGCGCGGCGATGTCGCCGGCGTTGTCCGCCAGCGACTTGTAGTCCGTCAGGTCGTACAGGTGGCCGGTGTTCAGCCGAATCATGTTCCGGCTGCCGGTGTTGATGACCTTCTTGCCCAGCGCGTACTGGAAGGCGGAGTTCACATAGCCCATGTCGTCCTTCAGCCACATGTTGTTTGCGGCGGCCGAGGTAAAGCCGTTGATGCGCGCCGACAGCCGGTCCAGCCGGTCGGGGTTCGCCGGGAGCGTTTTCTTCATTGTCGGCGTCATCTGCACCGAGCTGCGCAGCGCGTCGCCGCTCTGGATCAGCATCGTGAAAAACGCCGTGAACACAAAGCCGAGAAACGCCGCCGCCAGCACCGCGGCGACGGCGCGGGACAGGGTCTTCGAGGGGGTCTTGTTCATGTCGGTTCCTTTCGGGGGGTCATTGACAGATCAGGCGCACCAGCACCTCGGTCATAAGCTCCAGGTCCTGGACCGCGATGCACTCGAACCGGCCGTGGAAGTTCATGCCGCCGGTGGCCAGATTGGGGCAGGGCAGGCCCATGAAGGTCAGCCGCGCGCCGTCGGTGCCGCCGCGAATCGGTTCGCTCCAGGGTTCGACGCCCGCGGCGCGGTAGGCGGCGTTGGCCCGCTCTACGATCTCCATGCGCTTCTCGATGACCTCGCGCATGTTGTAGTAGGAGTCCTTCACCGACGCCTCCACGGTCCCGGGCCCGTACACGCCGTTCAGGTAGTCGGCAATGCCCAGGAACCGGGCCTTGCGGGCCTCGAAGCGGGCCCTGTCGTGGTCGCGGATGATGTAGCTGAGGGTGGCCAGCTCCTCCTGGCCCTGCATGTCGGTCAGGTGATAGAAGCCCTCGTAGCCCTCGGTGTGCTCCGGGCGCTCCTGGGGCGGCAGCAGGCGGGCGAACTCCATGGCCACCAGCGCGGCGTTCACCATGATGTTCTTGGCGCTGCCGGGGTGCACGCTGCGGCCGCGAACCGTCACCCGGCCGGCGGCGGCGTTGAAGTTCTCATAGCTGATGCCGCCCACCGCGCCGCCGTCCACCGTGTAGGCGAAGTCGGCGCCGAAGCCCTGCACGTCGAACAGGTCCGCGCCGCGGCCGATCTCCTCGTCCGGTGTGAAGCCGACGCAGATTTTGCCGTGCTTCAGCGACGCTTCGGCGAGTATGCGTTCGCAGGCCGTCATGATCTCGGCGATGC
>JAFYBB010000345.1 GCA_017540445.1 Clostridia bacterium
GGCCTCCTTGCTCAGGCCGCGGCTGTCGGACGGGTCGGCGAACACGTTCTTGCCGTCCTTGAACAGGCTCATGTTGGTGTGCATGCCGCTGCCGTTGATGCCGAACACCGGCTTGGGCATGAACGTGGCGTGCAGGCCGTTCTTCTGGGCCAGCGTCTTCACCGCCAGCTTGAAGGTCATGATGTTGTCGGCGGCGGTCAGTGCGTCGGCGTACTTGAAGTCGATCTCGTGCTGGCCCTGGGCCACCTCGTGGTGGCTGGCCTCGATCTCAAAGCCCATCTGCTCCAGCGCCAGGCAGATCTCGCGGCGGGTGCTCTCGCCGTGGTCCAGCGGGCCCAGGTCAAAGTACCCGGCCTCGTCGCTGGTGGCGGTGGTGGGGCGGCCCTGCTCGTCGGTCTGGAACAGGAAGAACTCCATCTCCGGGCCCACGTTGAAGGAATAGCCCATCTCCGCCGCCTTCGCCAGCACCCGCTTCAGCGTGCCGCGGGGGTCGCCCGTGAAGGGGGTGCCGTCCGGGTTGTACACGTCGCAGATCAGCCGCGCCACCTTGCCGTGCTGGGGCCGCCAGGGCAGTATCGCGAAGCTGTCCAGGTCGGGCCGCAGGTACTGGTCGGACTCGTTGATGCGCACGAAGCCCTCGATGGAGCTGCCGTCGATCATGATCTCGTTGTTCACGGCCTTCTCGACCTGGCTGGCGGTGATGGCCACGTTCTTCAGCTGGCCGAATATGTCGGTGAACTGCATGCGTATGAACTCCACGTCGCCCTCCTTGACCAGGCGAATGATGTCTTCCTTCGTGTACTTGCTCATAACGGTACCTCCTCACGCTGTGTCCGGGAATAAAAAGGGGCAAGGACGTCGATCAACACGACCCCCTTGCCTTGTCGGGAAAAGGCATAGCACAGATGGGGGAGCGCTGTCAAGTGGTTTTGAATGTTAAAATCTACAGAAATGCGGATTTGCTGCAAAAACCGGGCCATTATAATGAAGAACTGCAAGTTTACAAATACTTAATTGCATATCCGTATTGACAAGCCGCCCGGGCCATGATACAATACCGCAAAACCGAACAGCAAAGCGTTGCGGAAGCAAAGTACCCCGGAGGGTTGCGGCACAGAGAGCGGGCGATGGTGGAAATCCCGCGCGGGCCGCCGGGCGAAGAACCCTTCCAAGTCCAAACTGAAAGCCGCTGACACGGCGAGTAGGGGCGGCGGCGTGATGAACCGTTACCGTCATCAGGACTTGATGGAGTCCGGAAAGAGAAGCAAATCAGGTGGCACCACGGAGCGGCGGCCTTCGTCCTGAAATATCAGTGCGATTGCCGACCATGCTCAGGAGGTGCTTTTTATGTGTTCCATATTCGGTATTGAAGGCAAGACGATCCCGGTAGAAACATTGAAGGCGTGCTTTGACCGGACGATCTCCCGCGGCCCGGACATGAGCCGGTTTGTGGAGATTCCCCGGGGGTATCTGGGCTTTCACCGGCTGGCCATCATGGGCCTGACGCCGGAGGGCATGCAGCCGTTTGAGATGGACGGCAGCTATGTGGTGTGCAACGGCGAGCTGTACGGCTTCCGCCCGCTGCGCCAGCGGCTGATCGACGAGGGCTTCCCGATCAAGAGCGCGTCCGACTGCGAGATATTGCTGCCGCTGTACCGGGAGTACGGCGTGGAGATGTTCAAGACGCTGGACGCCGAGTTCGCGCTGATCCTCTACGACGGCGCCCACGACAGGCTGATCGCCGCCCGCGACCCCATCGGCATCCGCCCCCTGTACTATGGCTGCCTTTCAGACGGCCACATCGCCTTCGCCAGCGAGCCCAAGAACCTGATGGGCCTGTGCGACGAGATCAAGCCCTTCCCGCCGGGGTGCTACTATGTGGACGGCGAGTTCGTCCGCTATGCCGACCCGGCCCACGTGGACCAGTTCACGATGAAGGACGAGGAACACGTCTGCGCCAAGCTGCGCCGGCTCCTGATCGACGGCGTGGAGAAGCGGCTGGACGCCGACGCGCCCATCGGCTTCCTGCTCTCCGGCGGCCTGGACTCCTCGCTGGTGTGCGCCATCGCTCAGCAGGCGCTGCCCCAGCCGATCAAGACCTTCGCCATCGGCATGGACGTGGACGCCATCGACCTGAAGTACGCCCGCATGGTGGCCGAGTACATCGGCAGCGACCACACCGAGGTCATTATCTCGGAAAAGGACGTGCTGGACGCCCTGCCCGCGGTGGTGGAGCTGCTGGGCACCTGGGACATCACCACCATCCGCGCCAGCGTCGGCATGTATCTGGTGTGCAAGTACATCCACGAGCACACCGACATCCGCGTGCTGCTGACCGGCGAGATTTCCGACGAGCTGTTCGGCTACAAGTACACCGACTTCGCGCCCAGCGCCGCGGCGTTCCAGGAGGAGGCCGAGAAGCGCATCCGCGAGCTGCACATGTACGACGTGCTGCGGGCCGACCGCTGCATCTCCGTGAACTCCCTGGAGGCCCGGGTGCCCTTCGGCGATCTGAAGTTCGTCCGCTACGCCATGAGCGTGGACCCGGAGCTGAAGATGAACAAACACGGCATGGGCAAGTACCTGATCCGAAAGGCCTTCGCCGACGACCACATCCTCCCCGACGCGATACTGTGGCGGCAGAAGGCGGCCTTCTCCGACGCGGTGGGCCACTCGATGGTCTCGGACCTGAAGGCGCTGGCCGAGCGCACCTACACCGACGCGGAGTTTCACGAGCGGGCCGCGGGCTACGGCTACTGCCGCCCGTTCACGAAGGAGAGCCTTCTGTACCGGGAGCTGTTCGAGCGCTTCTACCCCGGCCAGGCCCGCATGATCGCCGATTACTGGATGCCCAACAGGACCTGGCCCGGCTGCGACGTGGACGACCCCTCGGCCCGGGTGCTCTCCAACTACGGCGACAGCGGCAAGTGACGGAGCGACAGCGTCAGCCTTGGAAGGTGCGCAGCGACCTCATCCGACCTCGCTGCGCTCGGCCACCTTCCCCAGAGGGGAAGGCTCAGGAAGCGGCTGACCGCCCAAAGCCTTCCCCTCTGGGGAAGGTGGATTTCGACGAAAACGCAGGCGTTTTCGTCGAAAGACGGATGAGGTAGCTTTGTACTGCCGTAGCGCAATGCTTTCCCTCTCCTGTGCGGCAAGTGATTGTATATTGCTTTTCAGCGCCTTCCGTGGTATCCTTGTAGGGAAACAAGGGACGAACGGGAGGTGCTGATTCATGTCCGGGAGGGACCCGCGGCTCGTGTTCGACGGGATACCGGAGCAGTTCGACCGCTGGCGGGTGCGCTACAGCCCGGCGCTGTTCGACGCCGTGGTCGAGGCCAGCGGGCTGGGGCCGGGCAAGCGCTGCCTGGAGATCGGCCCCGGCACCGGCCAGGCCACCGACTTCGCGCTGAACACCGGCTGCGACTATCAGGCCGTGGAGCTGGGGGCGCACCTGGCCGAATACATGGAGAAGAAGTACGCCGCGTACCCCAACTTCAGCATCGTCAACGCCGATTTCGAGACCTGCCCCCTCGAGGCGGACGCCTACGACCTGATCTACGCCGCCGCGACGATCCAGTGGATCCGCGAGGACGTGGCCTACCGGCGCTGCTATGAGCTGCTGCGCAAGGGCGGCACGCTGGCGATGTTTCTGCTGTCCGGCAACTACAGGGACACCGACCCGGCGCTGTACGCGGACATCCAGAAGGTCTACGACGCCTGCTTCGTCTCCGACCAGCCCTATAGGCAGAAGTTCAACTACCTGGGCGGCGAGGCCTGGGGGCTGACATTCCTCGGGCAGCGCGCCTTCCCCGGCCGCAGGGAATACACCGCCGACGAATACCTGCAATACATCGGCACCCACTCCGACCACATCACCCTGAACCCCGAATACCGCGGGCGCTTCTGTGACGGCGTCCGCGAGGCGATACTGCGGCACGGGAACCGCATCGCGTTCGACGATCAGTACCTATTATACCTGTACCGGAAGTGAGCACACCTTTCGGCCAGCAAAGGAGGCCCAAGCATGGCGACAGCGCAGAAGATCATCATACTCGACTTCGGCGGTCAGTACACCCAGCTGATCGCCCGCCGCGTGCGGGAGTGCCATGTCTACTCGGAGGTCATGCCCTGGAGCGCCTCCGCGGCGGCGGTCAGGGCCCGCGGGCCCGCGGGCGTCATACTCTCCGGCGGCCCGGCCAGCGTGAACGACCCCGGCGCGCCCAGATGCGACCCGGCGATCTACGACCTGGGCGTGCCGGTGCTGGGCATCTGCTACGGCATGCAGCTGACCGCGGCGCTCCTGGGCGGCAGCGTCGAGCGGGCCAGGGAGCGCGAATACGGCCGGGTGACGGTGCGCATGACGGCCCGGGACGGCCTGCTGAAGGGCCTGTCGGATCGGTCCGCCTGCTGGATGAGCCACACCTGGCAGGTGCGTCAGTGCCCGCCGGGCTTTCACGCCATTGCCGAGACGGACAACTGCCCGGTGGCGGCCATGGCGAACGACGCAAGGCGCGTGTACGGCGTGCAGTTCCACCCGGAGGTGACCCACACCGACGAGGGCCGGACAATCATCGAAAACTTCGTGCTGGACATCTGCGGCTGCGCGGGCGACTGGACGATGGCGGGCTACATCGACACCGCGGTCCGGCAGATTCGAGGCGTCGCCGGCGATACCGGCACGGTGCTGCTGGCGCTGTCCGGCGGCGTGGACTCCTCGGTGGCCGCGGCGCTGATATACCGCGCCATCGGCAATCGGCTGACCTGCGTGTTCGTCGACCACGGCCTGCTGCGCAAGGGGGAGAGCGAGCAGGTCTGCCGGGTGTTCAGCGAGCTGTTCCCGGTGCGCTTCGTCCGCGTGGACGCCGCCGAGCGCTTCTTTACTGATTTGAAGGGCGTGACCGAGCCGGAGCAGAAGCGGCACATCATCGGCCGGGACTTCATCGAGGTGTTCAAGGACGCCGCGAAGGACCTGGGCAGGCTGGATTACTTCGCCCAGGGCACGATCTACCCGGACGTGATCGAGAGCGGCCAGGGCACCAGCGCCGCGGTCATCAAGAGCCACCACAACGTGGGCGGGCTTCCGAAGGAGCTGGGCTTTACCGAGCTGATCGAGCCGCTGCGGATGCTGTTCAAGGACGAGGTGCGGGCCCTGGGCGAGGCGCTGGGCCTGCCCCGCGACCTGGTCTGGCGCCAGCCGTTCCCCGGCCCGGGCCTCGCCATACGCATCATCGGCGAGGTCACCCCCGAGAAGGCGCAGATCGTCCGCGACACCGACGCCATCTTCCGCGAGGAGATCGCGAAGGCCGGCCTCACCGGCCAGGTCAACCAGTACTTCACCGTGCTGACCGGCGTGCACTCGGTGGGCGTGATGGGCGACGAGCGCACCTACGACTACACCATCGCCCTGCGCGCCGTGACCACCGACGACTTCATGACCGCCGACTGGGCGCGCCTGCCCTATGACGTGATCGCGAAGGTCTCCGAGCGCATCGTCAACGAGGTCCCCCGCGCCAGCCGCGTGGTGCTGGACGTGACCAGCAAGCCCCCGGCCAGCATCGAGTGGGAGTAGTGGTCAGAACGCCAGGAAGCCCTGAAAACACGGGGTTTTCAAGGCCTCCGGGGTCGCCGTGACAACGTTTTGACAACACTTTTTGAGATTCGCATTACTCACTGAATGCTCGAGGGATTATTCCGATTATCGGAATAGCCCGCAGATCATTCGGACAAATCCGAGCTAACTGATTTTTGTTGAAGTCAGTTAGCTCTTTTTTTCCGGCTATCGGCAATGGAGGATTTGTGAGTATGCGAGTTATTCATCTACAGTTTATCTTTGAACGCTTCGACGAGCGCGTCGCTCAGAGCCTGCGAAGGCACCTTGACGTAGTTCTGCGTTTCGTCGTGGGCGGGGTAGCTGTACCGCCAGGTGTCGTAATCGTCCCGGCTCATGTCGCCGTTGCGGTACTTCGCGGAGACGTCCGCCCACGCCGTCACCATGTCGGCGATCCGCGCCGCGTCCTTGCCCTTGCGCGGGTCGAAGCGGAAGGCGACGGTTCCTTCTTTGTTCTCAATCGTCAGACCGTACAGGTCTTCCAGCGCGAACAGCGTGTGCATCAGGCCGAGGTAGCTATCTATGTCCGGTACGCGCAGCGCCAGCGGCGAAACGTCCAGCGCGTCCGCCAGGGACTTCGTCAGTTCGGCTTTCGGCGTGCGCGTGCCGGATTCGTATTGCGCCATGCGAATGTCTGCGGTCTTTTCGGGGAAGCCAACCAGCGTTCCCAGGTACTTTTGCGTCATCCCCCGTAGGTTTCGGATGAAGTCGGTTCATTTTATTCATAGCATGGCAAGGCCATGAGAAGGAGGCAATGATGAGAAGATACATAAAGAAGGATATCGTTAAGAAGGACAGGAACGTAACTATTCGTTTTGATCAGGAGACTTACAATAAGATTGAATCCGCTGCAAGAGCCGCCGACCTGAGCGTGTCTGAATACATCCGTCGCATGGTTGTCAAGGGCAAGGTCAATGTCCGGCAGGAGATTGTAGCTGAGGTGCCCATGTTAAAGAAACTGATCGCCGAATTTGGCAAGATTGGCTCCAACCTCAATCAAATTGCCCATCACTACAATGGCGGTGGCGTTCGCTCCAGGGAAATGTACGAGCGTACCCAGCGCGCCATATCAGAACTGTACGCCATGAAGTATGAGGTCGAACGAATGGGTGGCGAGTTCAGGGGCTACTCGGAAGCTTGTCGCAAGAATAAACAGCAGCGGTTGTAGTATCATCGACAAGTCGTCATGAACGGCAAAGTCATTGCGCATGCTGCCACGATGTGATATAATAATATTGGATTTATGTAATCCAAATTGACAAAGCCATTGTCGAGGGGGAGATAACTCCGTGTCACCCGAGGAACGCGCGAGGCTTGTCATCGACGAGAAGCTGAAGCAGGCGGGATGGGTTATTCAGAATATGAATGCGCTCAACCTGGCTGCCGCCCCCGGCGTGGCTATACGGGAGTTTCCCACCAGCACCGGCGAGGTGGACTACGCCCTGTTTGTGGATGGACGCCCAGTGGGCGTGGTGGAGGCCAAGCGCACGGAGGCTGGCGAGAGCATCACCACCGTGGAGGATCAATCCGCCCGCTATGCCGGCAGCACCTTCAAGCGCATCCCCGGCGACTACCGCATCCGCTTCGCCTACGAGGCCACGGACAAGCTGATCCGCTTCACGGATTACGGCGACGTCAAGTTCCGTGCCCGCACGGTATTCAATTTCTTCCGGCCTGAGACGCTGCGCGACCTGCTCAAGCAGCCGGACACCATCCGCAACAACATGAAGCGTTTCCCGGCGTTCGATCCCGCTGGATTCCGCAAGTGCCAGGAGATCGCCATTAAGAACCTGGACAAATCCTTTTCCGAGAATCGCCCACGTGTACTGGTGCAGATGGCCACCGGCGCGGGCAAGACCTTCACGGCCATTACGACGGCCTATCGCCTGTTGAAGTATGGCAGGATGAAGCGCATCCTGTTCCTGGTGGACACCCGCAGCCTGGGCTTTCAGGCGGAGCAGGAGTTCATGAAATACAAGCCCAACGACGATCCTCGTTCCTTCTCAGAGATCTACCCGGTGCATCGCCTGCGGGGTTCCTACATCCCGGACAGCGCCCAGGTCTATATCAGCACCATCCAGCGCATGTACTCCATTCTCAAGGGCGAGGAACTGGACGAGCAGGCGGAGGAGACGCCCTTCGCGGAGATGAAGACCTCCGACAGCAAGGCCCCGCTGCCCGTAGTGTACAACGCCAAGGTCCCGCCGGAGACCTTCGACTGCATCATCGTGGACGAGTGCCACCGCTCCATTTACAACGTGTGGA
>JAFYBB010000346.1 GCA_017540445.1 Clostridia bacterium
ATGCCGATGGACAGCCGATACGTGGGCCGCAGCGTCTCCACGTTGAACTCCACCGAGGCGTTTTCGACGCCAGGCGTGGACAGTGCGAACACCTTCAGCTCGCTGTAGTGCGTGGTGGCCATCGTGACCACCTTCATGGTCAGCAGGTGGTTCAGGATGCTCATCGCCAGCGCCGCGCCCTCGGTGGGGTCGGTGCCCGCGCCCAGCTCGTCAAACAGCGCAAGCGACCTGGGCGTGACGCTCTGCAATATCTGCACGATGTTGGTCATGTGGGCCGAGAACGTGGACAGCGACTGCTCGATGCTCTGCTCGTCGCCGATGTCGGCGAACACCTCGTCGAATATCGCCAGCTCCGACCCGTAGGCCGCCGGGATCTGCAGGCCCGCCTGGGCCATCAGCGACAAGAGGCCCACCGTCTTCAGCGTCACCGTCTTGCCGCCGGTGTTGGGGCCGGTGATCACCAGCGTCGTGAACTCCTCGCCCAGCCATAGCGTGGAGGGCACCACCTTCTTCGGGTCGATCAGCGGGTGCCGCGCCTGGATCAGGCGCACGTGGCCCGCTTCGTTGAGCTTCGGCGGCACGGCATGCATCTGCCGGGCCAGCGAGGCCTTGGCGAATATCACGTCCAGCGTCGCCAGCAGGTCCAGGTTGTTGGCGATCAGGTCCGCGTCCGGGGCGATGCGGTCGGAGAACGCGCCGAGTATGCGCTCGATCTCGTTCTTCTCCTTGACGGTCCACTGCTTCAGCTCGTTGCCCGCCTCCACCACCGCCATCGGCTCGATGAACAGCGTGGAGCCGGTGCCCGACTGGTCGTGCACGATGCCGGGCACGCTGGCGCGGCACTCCGCCTTCACCGGCACCACGTAGCGCCCGTTGCGCATGGTGACGATGGCGTCCATCAGGTATTTCTGCATCGACGCGGAGCGGATGATGCCGTTCAGCCTGTCCCGCACCTTGTCGTTCAGCACCCGCATCTGGCGGCGGATGTCGTACAGGTCGGGGCTGGCGTGGTCGCTGATCTCGTCCTCGGAGATGATCGCGTCAAAGATCTCCTCCTCCAGGGCCCGGTTGGTGGCCAGCCGCGAGCCCATCTCGGTCAAAAGCGGCGTGTCCTCCCGGTCGGTGACCAGCGCGCCGCGCACCGTGCGGGCGGCCTTCAGCGCGTCCGCCACCTGCAAAAGCGCCTTCGGGCTCAGCACGCCCCCGGCCTTCGCCAGCTTCAAAAAGGGCCTGACGTCGGTAAACCAGGCCATCGGGTTCGAGCCGTTGTAGGCGATGACCGTCCCGGCCTCCTCGGTCTGGGCCTGCCAGGCGCGCACGGTGTCCGCGTCGCCGCTGGGCCGCAGCTCCAGCGCCGCCTGATGCCCCGGCTCGGTAATGGTCCGCTCGGCCAGCATCTCCAGTATCTTCGGGAATTCAAGGACCCGTATGTTGCGTTCGTTCATCATTTACTCCACCCCTCGGAAATAGTGCCCGGCGGTCGTCTCCATGGCCTCCAGGGCGCTCCACTCCGGCAGCGCCCGGAAGTCCTCGCCGTTCAGCGCGGCGCGGTAGACCTTTGCCACGGCCGGCGCGTCGTCGCCGTCGTCCAGCAGCAGGCGCCAGGCCGCGGCCCTTGGCAGACGCTCCAAATGCCGAAGCGGCATCAGCGGCACGCTGTTCAAAAGCTGTATGACGCACCCGCCCGGCTGGGCGACGCGCCGCAGCGGGAACGCGGCGCCGCGCCGGTCCACAAGCGCCCTGCCGTCCAGCCGCGCCCGGGGCGCGCAGGCGTCGCAGTGCCGACAGTCGGCGTGGCGGCCCTGCATGCCCTCCGCCGCGCGCAGCGGGCAGTGGCGCAGGTGCATCAGCGGGATCCTGCCCCACAGGATCAGGTGGATGTCGCCGCGCAGGGCCCCGGCCTGGCGCGCGGTCAGCTCCACCGACGGCGTGACGGCCTGCAGCCCCCAGTCCCGCAGCTGGGCCACCGCGGCGTTGCTTGCCGCGTTCAGCAGATAGTCGCCGACGCGCGCGCCGGGCCAGTCCATGCCCATCTGGCCGATGTTCGAGACATAGGTTGCATCGAAGTATTCCCGATGCCTGAGCGCCCAGGCGTTCAGCCCGTCCAGCGCCCCGCCGCCCAGCACCGCGGGCAGCGCCAGCATCAGCGGGCCCTCCCGCCGCAGCGCGGAAAGGTCGATGGCCGAAAGCGCCTCGGGCCGCACGTCCCGCGGGGAAAGCACCGCCGCGTCCGCGCCGTTGCGCAGCGCCGCGACGAGCTGCATGGGATCGGCGCTCTGGGCCAGCAGCAGCGGCTTCCCGGCGCCGGATTCCGGTATCTGCGGCGGCGTAAAGGCCCGCTCCCGCCGCGCGACGGCCACCCGCGCCGCCTCCAGCGCGGCCAGCGCGTCCCGCCGCAGGCCGTTCAGCATCGACGCCGGACAGAAGGCATTGTCGTCCGCGTCCAGCTCGATCTTCGTCATCGCGTAGGGCGTGCCGCCGGTCTTTTCCAGCTGCGCCCGGACGCGCGCCGCGTCCAGGCCCCGGCCCGTGGCGCGCTGCACGACTTCGCCCCCGGCCTCGGCCTCGTGTTCGCCGTCCGAGACCCACAGCCGCGCGGGCCGGCCCACCCGCAGCGCGGCCCGGGCCGTGACGGGGATTTGGCGGCGCTCGCCGTCGAAGCTCTCCCGGGCGTCGCGCAGCTGCGCCGCGCTGACCAGCCGGTACAGCGCCGCGCCCGCCCGGGCCTGGGCGCAGCGCACCGTCTCCCCCGCTTCGCCGGACAGCCTGACGGGCGCGTCCTCCTTGCCGGCCTGGCGCAGCACCAGCGCGTCTCCGGCCTCCACATGCTCGGTCAGGCGGACCCGGCCCGCCTCGCGGCACGCGCCCACCGCCACGCCGATGTGGTTCGGGCGCTCGGGATACATCAGGTCGCTCTCGGCCACCCCCGGGCCGTAGCCCCGGGTGAAGCCGCCGCGGTTGAACATCTGGGCCAGTTCGGCGCGTTCGGCCTCGGCGTCGAGCGCCCGGCCCGCGTACAGCGCGTCGATGGCCCGCCGGTAGGCCGCCGTCGTGACGGCCACGTACTCGGCCCGCTTCAGCCTGCCCTCGATCTTCAGACTGCAGACGCCCGCGTCCCGCAGCCGCGCCAGGCCGTCGATGGCGCACAGGTCCCGCGTGGACAGCAGATAGCCGGACTTCTCGTCCAGCCGCCAGGGCAGGCGGCAGGGCTGGGCGCACAGGCCCCGGTTGCCGCTGCGCCCGCCCACCAGGCTGGACATCAGGCACTGGCCGGAGCAGGCCACGCACAGCGCGCCGTGGGCGAAGGTCTCGATCTCGATGCCCTCGGCGGCGCACCCGGCGATCTCGTCATAGGTCAGCTCCCGGGCCAGCACCGCGCGGTCGAAGCCCTGCTCGCGCAGGAAGCGCACGCCCTGCCGGTTGTGGACGGCCATCTGGGTGCTGGCGTGCAGCTGCAACTCCGGCGCGATCTGCCGCACGGCCCGGGCGACGCCGAAGTCCTGCACGATCACGGCGTCCGCGCCGGAGCGGTTGATGGCCCGCACGGCGTCCGTCAGCGCGTCGAACTCGTCCTCGCGCACCAGTGTGTTCAGCGTCACGTGCACCTTCACGCCCCGGGCATGGCAGTAGCGCACGGCGGCGTCCAGCGCTTCGCCGTCGAAGTTCCCGGCGTTGCGCCGGGCGTTGAACGCCCCCGCGCCCAGGTACACGGCGTCCGCGCCGTTCTGGACCGCCGCCCTCAGCGCCGCCTCGTCCCCCGCGGGGGCCAGCAGCTCAAGCCGCATGTCATTCATCGGCGTCCCGCTTCTCCAGCCGGTCGCGCAGCGCGTCGACTTCGGCCTGCAGGCGGCGGATCTCGTCCCGGGACTTCATCATGTCGTCCGTGGCGTTCACCGCCGTCAGCACGGCCAGCTGCCCCGCGGGCAGCTTCGTCGCCGCGGCCAGCTCGTTCATCTTCCGGTCCACCCAGGTGGCCACCCGGTTCACATGCGCCTCGCTGTCATAGCTGGCGATGGTGTACTCCCGGCCCGCGATGCGGACCGTGGTTCTGATCTTCTCCATAGCATCCTCCAAGGCGTTTGTCGCCGCATCGGTCACCACATGTCATAATAAACCGCGTAGCGCTCCAGCGTCCAGTCGCTCCGATCGCTCGTGCCGCTGTCGCCCACGTCCACCACCGCGCAGCCGGCGGGGTTGACGCCCTCGATGGGATAAGCCCTCATGGCCTGCGACGGCGTGTAATAGCAGACGTCGTTGTCCCATCTCTCGCCCATGCCGTACACGCTGAACCACACGCGGCACCGGCGGCCGTCCAGCTTCTCCGCCCGGTCCAGGCAGGCAAAGCCCATGCTGATGTGGCCGCCGGTCTCCTGCCAGTAGTAATAGCCGTTTTTGTAGTCGGTGTAAGGCAGCGCGTGGCTGGGCTTGATCTTCAGCCCGAAGTACTTCTCGACGACGGGCGCGATCTGATCCTCCGGCAGGCGCACGTTGTTGTCGTTGAAGTATTCGCCCCATTCCAGCCTGTTCTGGCGGTTGAACCAGCAGTGCTCCAGGGCAAAATGGGTCAGCTGCGCCGGATCGATCGCGTCATCGCAGTAGCCGCCCTCCCACCGGCAGAAGTCCGCCTCGGTGAAGTTGGAGAGGAACAGGTTCAGATTGTAGCGCTGCGCCTCCGTCAGGTCGATGGCGGTCCCGCTCTCATCGATCGACTTCAGGTATTTCTCCAGCACCCAGCCCATCTGACCCTTCCAGGCCACGCGCACAAAGCCGTTCCGCTGGTCGATCAGCGAGACCGCCTCGCACCCCAGCGGGATCCGGTCCAGCGCCGCCGCCTTCGTATCCGGTTCCGCCCTCAGGGTAACGTACTCATCGCAGTTCACGACCCGCAGCTTCGTCCCGATGCGCACATCGACCTCCGCCAGCGCGGA
>JAFYBB010000347.1 GCA_017540445.1 Clostridia bacterium
ATGTGTATCAGACCCCGGCGGGCGAGTGCGAGATGACGTACTGCAAGGTCGTCAACCTGCCCAAGTACCTGAAATACTGATTCATCGACATCGAAAACGGCCCTTATGTCAGCCTGCGCACTGACATAAGGGCCGTTTTGCTTGATCGGGATTATTTCACTACTATGTCACCGGGACGGTCCTGTTTATGTCACCGGGACGGTCCTGTTGACAACTTTTCCTGTCACCGGGACGGTCCTACTGACAGGAAAACCTGTCAGTAGGACCGTCCCGGTGACAGGATTTTTTAGGCCGCGCCGCTGACGATGCGGTAGTATTCCCTGGAGGTCAGCAGGTACACGAGGGCGTACAGCGCCGCGAACGCGGCGAAGCTGATCAGCGTGGTGCTGGCGAACAGGCCCACGTTGTACAGGCTGAACAGCGTCAGGAGCCTGCGGATCATCGGGAAGGCGAACACCAGGTGCAGGCCCGCGAAGGCCAGCGGCAGCGCGAACACCGTCAATAGCTGCGAGGCGATGCTGGCGCGGATCTCCGGCTTCGTCATACCCACCTTCTGCATGATCTCAAAGCGCTTCGCGTCCTCGTAGCCCTCGGAGATCTGCTTGTAGTAGATGATCAGCACCGCCGCGGCCAGGAACACCGCGCTGAGCAGTATGCCGATGAAGAACAGCGCGCCGTAGGAGCCGTAGAAGTCCGCGGCCCCGTCGGCCCGGTCCTCCACCGTGAAGCTGCGAAACCCACTCCCCTCCGAACCCTCGAAGAGCTGAGCGGCCAGCTCCAGCTCCATGTCGTAGGCAAGATGGCTGTTGCCGTCGTCGGACAGGCCGGTGTCAAAGCCGTACATCCATTGAATTTGCGCCTTCTGCAGGCCCTTGGCGTCCGTCAGCTCAAAGCCCTCGATGGCCTCGGCCAGGTCCGGCACGATCAGCGTGACCCGCGGCAGCGCCACGCCCGCGTAGGGCTCCACCAGCGTGCCCTTCTGCACCGATTTCACCGTCCAGCGGTGCTCAACATCGCCCATGGCCAGCGCGATGCCGTCCATCGCGTAGCTCATCCTGGCCACCAGCAGCGCCGCCTCGCCCCGGGACAGTTTCAGCGGCGCGCCCGTCTTCGCGGCATAGTCCGCGGCGGAGATCACGCACACATCCCGCAGGTCGCCGTAGCTCACCCGCGCGCCGGCCCGCTCGTAATCGCACTGCAGGGTGTCGCCCTTCAGCATGCCGCTCAGGTTGATGAAGCGATAGTCCTGCACGTTTTCAAGCGCCGCCCCGCGCTGCGGCGCGAACTCGGCGATGGCCTCGCGGAACACGTTCAGGTTGGCGTCGTTCAGCTGATTCGGGTCGTTCATCCGCACGTCGATGTTGATCTCGCGCGGATAGCGGCTCAGCAGCGAATCCTCCGCGCCGAACCACAGGCAGGTGGTGGAGGACAGCATCACCAGCACCATCGTGGCGATGACGCAGATGGACGCCAGCCCCGCCCCGTTGCGCTTCATGCGATACGCCATCGACGAGACCGATATGAAGTGCTTCGGTTGATAGTAGTAGCCCACGTTATGCTGCAGCGCCCGGCACAGCCGGACGCTGCCGGCGATCATCAGCAGATAGGTAGCGACGATGACCAGCAGCACCGCCACGAAGAACCAGATCAGCGCGTCCAGCGGGTTGTTGATCGAAACGGCCAGCCAGTAGGCCGCGGCCAGCATGCCCGCGCCCAGCAGCGCCAGCAGCCGGTTGCCCCGGGGCGGCTTCTCCCCCACGCTCTCGGCCTGCATCAGGCTGACGGCGCTGCTTCGGAACGTGCGGATCACCGCGGACAGCCAGATCAGCGCGAATATCGCCGCGTAGCAGGCGGCCGTCCCAATAAGCGCGCCCGCGTCCAGCCGCAGGCGGTAGTCCACCTCGCCGCCCAGCAGGTTCACCAGCCCCAGCTCCGCCAGCTTCGACAGCGCCAGACCCGCCAGTAGGCCGCCGGCCAGCGCCAGCGCGAAGGTGATGAGGCTCTCCCAGGTGACGATGCGCATCAGGTTGCGCTTGCCCATGCCCAGCACGTTGTACAGCCCGAACTCCCGCTGGCGGCGGCGGATCAGAAAGGAGTGGGTGTAGTACAGGAACACCAGCGAGAACACCAGCATCACGTAGCGGCCCAGCGTCAGTATCATCTCCACCGACGACTTGCCCCTTGGCAGCAGCGCCAGCGCCGCCGGCGAGGCCAGGAAGCCGAGGATGTAGTGCATGGCCGCCATGCACACGCAGGTCAGCAGGTACGGCCCGTACAGCCGGCGGTTCTTGCGGATGCCGTCCCAGGCCAGGCGGGGATAGAACAGCGTCCTCATGCCCGGTCACCCCCCTGGGCCAGCAGCGTGAGCGTGTCCACGATCTTCTGGTAGAACAGCGCGTCGGTGGCGTCGCCCCGGTACAGCTGGTGGAACACCTCGCCGTCGCGGATGAACAGCACGCGCCCGGCGCGGCTGGCGGCGCGGGCGGAGTGCGTCACCATCAGCAGGGTCTGCCCCTGGCGGTTGACCTGGGCAAACAGCTTCAGCAGCTCGTCGGTGGCCCGGGAATCCAGCGCGCCGGTGGGCTCGTCGGCCAGTATGATCCTGGGCGATGTGATCAGCGCCCGCGCCACCGCGGCCCGCTGCTTCTGCCCGCCGGACACCTCGTAGGGGTACTTCTTCAATATCGCCTCGATGCCCAGCGTGCGGGCGATGGGCGCCAGCTGCTCCCGCATCTGCGGCCAGGGCTTGCCCGCCAGCACCAGCGGCAGGTAGATGTTGTCCTCCAGCGTGAAGGTGTCCAGCAGGTTGAACTCCTGGAACACGAAGCCCAGGTTGTCCCGCCGAAACGCCGCCACCTCGCGCTCGGGGATCTTTGAGAAGTCCCGGCCCTCCAGCAGCACCGTGCCCGAGGTGGGCTTGTCCAGCGCGGCCAGTATGTTCAAAAGCGTCGTCTTGCCCGAGCCGCTCTCCCCCATGATGGCCACGTACTCGCCGGCCTCCACGGTGAAGCTCACGTTCCTGAGCGCCTCCACCAGAACCCGCGAATCCCCTTGCCGGTTCCCGAAGCGCGTCCGGTAGACCTTTCTCAGTCCCTTGACCTCAAGCAGCATCATCGAAATCCTCCGTTCGTTTGATGCCTCCATTTTAGCGAAATAAGCCGATCCATTCCATAGAATCGGCTTACACTTCGCGGGGCAAAACGAACATTTTTGTAAGGTTCAGTCCACGGGCAGCTCCCGCCGGGCAAAGTCGATGCGCACCGTCGTGCCCGCCCCCGGCGCGGATTCGATCGATATGCCGTGGCGCAGGTTGTCGCACACCCGCTTGCACAGGTACAGCCCGAGGCCGCTGGCGCGCCTGTCCGCACGGCCCGCGAGGCCGGTGTAGCTCCGCTCGAACACCCGGGGCAGGTCCTCCGGGGCGATGCCGATGCCGGTGTCGCGCACGTACAGCACAGCCGGCGGCTCCAGGTACACCGAGATCGCGCCCTCCGGGGTGTATTTCAGCGCGTTGGAGAGCACCTGGCCCACCACGAAGGCCAGCCACTTCTCGTCCGTCAGCACCCGGAGGTTCACCGGCGCGTAATCCAGTCTCAGACGGCGACCGATGAATTCCCCGGCGAACTGTTTGAACACCGGGCGCAGTATGCCGTCCAGGTCGCACTCGCGGATCACGTAATCGCTGCCGCCGCCCTCCAGGCGCAGATAGGTCAGCACCATCTCCACATAGCGCTCGACGCGGCCCAGATCGCCCAGCAGCGCCCGCGCCCGGGGGCTGTCCTCGTCCTGCAGCTGCAGCCGCATCGCGGCGATGGGCGTCTTGATCTGGTGGGCCCACAGCGTGTAGTACGCCACCATGTCGCTCATGTCGGCCTCGGCGCGGGTCCTGGCCTCGCGCTGCCGCCGTCGAAGCAGCAGCGCGAGCTGCCGGTAGTCCTCGGCCTCCACGTCCCGCGCCTCCGGCAGCTCCGCCTCCAATATGTCCAGCATCCGCAGGCGCAGGTGGGCGCGCCGGACGCGGGCAAAGTCCGCTGCCATCGCGATCAGGCCCAGCGCCAGGCACAGCCCGGCGGGATACAGCACCGCCGCCAGCGGCAGCCGGTACAGCGCGAAGCTGACGGCGAACAGCAAAGCGCAGGCCAGCGCCAGCGCGATGGCGGCCAGCCGACTGCGGACATAGCGCACAAACAGGTCCATAGCCTCTCCCCCAGACCGATCACTCGACGGCGTAGCCCACGCCGAACTTCGTGGCGATGAAGCCCCGCAGGCCCGCCGCGTCCAGCTTTCTGCGCAGGCGGTTCACGTTCACCGTGAGCGTGTTCTCGTCCACAAAGGCCTCCGTCTGCCAGAGCGCCTCCATCAGCTTCTCCCGGCTGACCACGTTGCCCCGGTTCTGCATCAGCGTCAGCAGTATCCGGTATTCGTTCTTCGTCAGCTCCACCCGCCGGCCCTCGTAGGTCAGCGCGCCGTCGCCGGTATTCAGCAGGGCGCCGCGGTGCTCCAGCACCGGCGCGGAGGCGGCATAGTCGTAGGCGCGCCGCAGCAGTGCCTGCACCTTGGCGATGAGCACGTCCGGCTCGAAGGGCTTGGCGATGAAGTCGTCGCCGCCCATGTTCACGGCCATCACGATGTTCATGTTGTCGGCGGCGGAGGAAATGAAGATCACCGGCACCGACGACACCCTGCGGATCTCGGCGCACCAGTGATAGCCGCTCATGAACGGCAGCGCGATGTCCAGCAGCACCAGGTGGGGCTGCACGCGGGCAAACTCGGCCATCACGCCGTGGAAGTCCGTCACCGCCTCGGCGCGCAGGCTCCACCGCTCCATCAGCGCGCAGAGGCCCTCGGCGATGCCCCGGTCGTCCTCCACGATCAGCACGCGGTATTCCATATCGCCCTCCATTTCCTGTCACCGGGACGGTCCTGTTGACAGGAAAATCTGTCAACAGGACCGTCCCGGTGACAGGAAAACTTGTCAGTAGGACCGTCCCGGTGACAGGAAAATCAGTCGTAGTATTTTTGCAGCACCTTGCCGTCCAGGTCGTAAACCACCCGCCCGGAGCGCTCACCGCCGTCCATCACGTCGTACCAGCAGGTCAGCTTCCCTTCGGACTCGGACAGCTCCATGTGGTACAGCCAGTAGCTGTCCGAGGATTCGGCCTGCCAGATCACGTGCCCGAGGTAGTCGATGGCCACCGGGTCGGGGCCGTAGTAGCCGCCGATGTACACGGTGCCGTCGCTGCCGGTCGCCCAGCTGTTGCTGGCCCCCAGCGCCACGTCCTCCAGCTGCCACAGCGTTTCGCCGCCGTCGGCGGACAGCGCGGTCAGGCCCGTCTCGGCGTTGTAGACCATCACCATCGGCTCCCGGGCCGTTCCGGCCAGGAAGGCGGTGGTGAGGACCAGCTCGGTGACGTCGGTGGTGCCGGTCTCGTGGTACCAGCGCATGTCGCCCTGACCGTCGGTGCAGGTCACCTTGATGTGCTCCCCGCCGTTGACGTAGCTGCGCTCGCCCACGATGCGCATGTCGCCCAGCCGCACGTCCATCACCACGTCGGTCTCTCCCGTCTGCGCCGGCTCCAGGTATTGGGCCAGTATGTAGCCGTACTGTCCCTGATAGCAGCAGTACAGGAAGTCGCCGCAGAACCGGTCCCACTGGGCGTCGGTCACGGTGGCGTGCAGCGGCACCTTCGCCAGCCGCTTGCCGCCCGTGCCCGGCACGTCCCGCAACGACACCCACTCCTCGCAGTGCTCCACGGTCATGTCCCCGTAGTAGACCGTCTCCGCCAGCGCAAACACCGGCAGCGCCAGCAGCAGCGCGACCGCCAGCGCCAAAGCCCTCTTGACCCCATGCTTCATCGCGATATCCTCCCCACTTCAAGCGCAGCCATGCGCGCGTTTTCCCTTACTATATACCATAAAACCCCCTCCCCGCGCCAGACATTTCCGCCGTCAGGGCAGGAATATACATAGATTTTACAGTAATCTCGACCAAAATCACAGGGACGGTTCTCTGTGTCAATGACACAGAGAACCGTCCCTGTGATTTTGGAGTGAGGCGTTAGGCGTACAGATCAGCTGTTCAGCCCCCCCGCTGGCTACTGGCTACTCCCTGTACCCTCCCGGAAAACCCGTGTGGAGTGTGAAACATCCGTAGGGGCGGCCAATGGCCGCCCGCCCGGGTACGAAACGCATCGTACTATCCGGCGGGCGGCGCATCGCCGCCCCTACTCACTCGTTGTCGGGTGGTTCTCCGGCTATTCCTGTTACCTGTTGACCGCCTCGCGGCTGCCGGAGAGCAGCATGCGCACGGCCGTGGTCTTCCCGTAGCCCGCCGGCGCTTCCAGCACCGTCAGCGAACAGCTGCCCGCCCGCTCCAGCTTCCGGGTCAGCGTTTCGGAAAAGAAGTGTTTCTGCATGGTGGTCGGCGCCCTCCGCTGCGCTGTGCGTTTCCCCGATGTTAACATCCCTATCATATTTATGGCAATACTGTCCAGCACAACAATATCATCTGGGCCGCAAATCCCTCTTGTTAATTTTCAGTTTCTATGTTATACTTTTCACAGAGGAATAACACGAAAAGGAGAATGCCTATGCCAAGCAATATGAACATCGCCTTTATCGGTTCCGAGAGCTATCCCTTTGTCAAGACCGGCGGCCTCGGCGACGTGATGTACGCCCTGCCCCGGGCCCTCAGCCGCGACGGCTGCACGGTGCGCGTGCTGATGCCGCTGTACAACTGCATCCCCCAGAAGTTCAAGGACCAGATGACCTACCGGGGCTCCTTCATGATGGACCAGTGCATGGACGGCCGGGCCTTCTATGTGGGCATCATGGAGAGCGAGCTGGACGGCGTGATCTACGACTTCATCGACAACCGGGAATTCTTCGACTGGGGCAACCCCTACACCGGCCTGTGGGAGGACATTCCCAAGTACTGCTTCTTCTCGAAGGCGGCGCTGGCGGCGCTGAACTTCCTGGGCTGGGTGCCGGACGTGGTGCACTGCCACGACTGGCAGGCCGCGCTGGTGCCGGTGTACCTGCGCACGCGCTTCGCCGGCACGCCCGTGGGCGCGGCCCGGAGCATACTGACCATCCACAACCTGCGCTTCCAGGGCATCTGCAGCATACAGCACCTGAAGTACTGGTCGGGCCTGCCGGACTACCTGTTCGACTACCCGGTGTTCAAGCAGAACGAGGACGAGGCCAACATGTTCAAGGGCGGCCTGGCCTACGCCGACCGGGTCACCACCGTCAGCGAGACCTACGCCCAGGAGATCCAGACCTCCTTCTACGGCGAAGGCCTGGCCGGGCACCTCTACTATCACCGCGCCAAGCTCAGCGGCATCGTGAACGGCATCGACGTGGAGCAGTGGGACAGCGCCGCCGACAAGCTGCTGGCGGTCCCCTACGACGCCGGGAACGTCCTTCAGGCCAAGCGCGAGAACAAGCGCGCGCTGCAGGAGCAGCTGGGCCTGGAGGTGGACGACGACAAGTTCGTGATCGGCCTGATCTCGCGCCTGACCGACCAGAAGGGTCTGGACCTGGTGAACGCCGTGTTCACAGAGCTGCTGGACGACAACACCCAGGTGGCCATACTCGGCACCGGCGACCCGCGCTACGAGGGCGCGTTCCGCTACTACGAGAGCGAGAACAAGGGCCGCGTGTGCGCCTACATCTCCTACAACGAGGCGCTGGCCCATCGCATCTACGCCGGCGCGGACGCCCTGCTGGTGCCCAGCCTGTTCGAGCCCTGCGGGCTGACGCAGCTGATCGCCATGCGCTACGGCACGGTGCCCATCGTGCGCGAGACCGGCGGCCTGAAGGACACGGTGCTGCCCTACAACGAACACACCGACGAGGGCAACGGCTTCACCTTCGACCGCTACGAGGCCGACCTGCTGTCGGACGCCGTGGCCCGCGCGAAGGCGCTGTACCTGGACGACCGCGACCGCTGGAA
Organism: Clostridia bacterium; assembly: GCA_017540445.1. GTDB lineage: Bacteria > Bacillota > Clostridia > Christensenellales > Aristaeellaceae > UBA2862. The sequence goes on from JAFYBB010000347.1 coordinate 7,958, forward strand.
CGAGATGGTGCTGCGTGACATGGCCAAGGACGTGTCCTGGGCGGTCTCGGCCAACCGCTATCTCGACCTGTACCGGGAGCTCAAGGACATGGAATGACGGACTGGAGGGTTTAAATGCGCAAAGTGAAGACCGCCGTGGTCGGCTGCGGCATGATCAGCGGCATCTACCTGAAGAACCTGAAGGACCTGTTTCAGATCACCGACCTGGTGGCCGTGGGCAACCGCACGCCCGGCCCGGCCCAGGAGAAGGCCCAGGCCCTGGGCATCCGCGCGATGACCATCGACCAGATCGCCGAGGACCCGGAGATCGAGCTGGTGGTCAACCTGACGCCGGCCTTCGCCCACTACGACGTCATCAAGAAGATGCTGCTGGCGGGCAAGCACGTTTACACCGAGAAGACCATGACCGTCGAGGTCGAACAGGCGCGGGAACTGGTGGCGCTGGCCGATGAAAAGGGCCTGTACCTGGGCGTCGCGCCGGACACGGTGCTAGGCGCGGGGCTGCAAACGGCCCGCCGCGCGCTGGACAGCGACATGATCGGCGCGGTCACCTCCGGCCTGGCCGTGGTGAACCGCAACCAGGCGCTCAACGCCGAGCACTTCACCTTTTTGCGCGGGCAGGGCGGCTCGCTGCCCTTCGACGTGGGCGTGTACTACGTAGGCGCGCTGCTGAGTCTGCTGGGCCCGGTAAAAGCCATACGCGCCTTCGGCGCGCCCGCGCCGCTGCACGCACCGGAATTTCTGTTCGCCAACGGCGACGCGCAGCCCTGGCGCATCCCCGGCTGCAACGTGGTGTCCGCCGCGCTGCAGTTCGAGTGCGGCGCGCTGGTCAGCGTGCTGTTCGACGGCAACACCATCGGCGCCACTCAGCACCACCTGACGCTCTTTGGCACCCGGGGCATACTGCGCGTCGGCGACCCGGACAGCTTTTGCGGCCCGGTCTCGCTGATCTACGCGGACCAGCCGGAGGCCCCGCTGCCCTTCACCCACGGCTACGACGGTGTCAACACGCTGCAGCCGTCCCCCTACGACCACTACGGCCACCGCGGCGTCGGCGCGGCCGAGATGGCCTACGCCATCCGCGCGGGCCGCAAGAACCGGTGCAGCAAGGAGTACGGCCTGCACTGCCTGGAGGTGCTGGCCGGCATGGAGGAGGCCGCGACCACCGGCAGGACGGTGGAGCCGCAGTCCCGCTTCGAGATGAAGCCCCTGGCGCCGGGCCACTACTCCTCGATGTTCGGCGGCGCGCTGCGCGCCGACGCCGAGGCGTCGCTGGTGGAATAAAGGACAACGCAAAACCCCCGCGCGGCCGCGCGGGGGTTTTGCGGTAATACCTGTCAGCTGGGATCGTACTTGTCGTCGTGCTCCTGCATGGTGATGGTATTGGTCGTCGGGTCGTAGATCGGCGGCTTGCAGCGGTTGCAGGGCTCGAAGCCCAGGAAATAGGCCTCGTACACCGTCAGCCGCTGGGAGCTGGCGAAGGCGAACTTGCACTTGTACTCGTGGTAGCAGCGCGCGCCGTCGGCGGCGTAGACATAGTGCACGTCGTTCTCCTCGGCGGGCATGATGACGGACTCGGTCTGGTCGTTGGTGTAGCCGGGCACGATGAAGTTGGGCAGGTCCGGCCCGTAGACCTCCACCTCCGGCCTGCTGCTCACCAGCGACACCCCGCCGTTGGCGGGCGTGGACGGGCCGGGGATGGCGAACACGGCGATCAGCGCGGCGGCCATCGCCACGGTGACGCTCGCCTTCACGGCCACATGCCAGCGGCAGGCTGGCCGCCACATCATCATCAGGCCCACCGGCGGCAGCAGCAGCCACAGCGCCGTCTTCAGCGTGCTGCGATCGCCCTTCTTCGCCTTCCGGGCGCGGGGCTTCGCCTTCCCGGCGCGCAGCGGATTCGGTATCTTCAAGTCAATCACGACCTTTTATCGACACGGTATGACACAATCTCCCTGGTTTCGCCATTATTATAACCGATTTTTGCAAAATAGTAAACAGTTAAAGGACCGAAATTTCTAATTTTGAAATAAATTTAACAATTTTGAAATCATATTTGGACACCGACGCGCATAGGACGCGCCCGCGACACGAAAGCGACACGGAAGCTGCACCGTATATTAATCGACAAAATCTTGACAGTGTTCCGACGGCGATGCTATAATGCGCATAATATCACGGTTTTTTCATAAATTGATGCAGGATCCGCCGCGGCGCAGGCCGGACGGCGGTTGACGAGGTGAACGGCCTTGAATGGATATGAAGTGCTGAACATACCGAAGACGGCCACCCGCGATGAGATTCGCGCGGCCTACCGCGATCTGGCGCGCCGCTGGCACCCGGACCGCTTCATGCCGGGCCCGGAGCGGGACTGGGCCAACGAGCGCATGGCGACCATCAACGCGGCCTACCGGCTGTGCCTGAACGGCCTGAGCGACGCGCGCCTGGCCGTGGACAGCGAGGGCGAGGCCCTGAGGCGGGTCCAGGCGCTGATCGACAACGGCGAGTACCAGTCTGCCCGCCGGCTGCTGATGGGCTTTGACACCCGCTGCGCCGAATGGAACTACCTGTTCGGCGCGGTGCTGATGAACCTGTGCGAAACCGAAAAGGCGCTGATCTACCTGTCCGTGGCCGCCCACCAGGCCCCCAAGTGCGCCAAGTACGCCCGGGCCCTGGAGGAGGCCCAGCGCACGCGCGCCACGCGAAAGCTGAGTACGCTGTTCGCAAGGCACAGGACAATGAGGAGTTAGGAGTGAGGAGTTAGGAGTCAGGAGCATTGCCTGGCCTTGAGGGTACAGGGAACAGCCTGGGAGCCACTCGACAGGGAATAAGTAGGGGCGGCATAGCCTTCCCCTTTAGGGGAAGGTGGCAGCGCGTCAGCGCTGACGGATGAGGTCGCCGCCCGCCAGATAGTACGATTCGTTTCGTACTCGGGCGGGCGGCCATTGGCCGCCCCTACGGATGTTTCACGCTCCACACAGGTTTCCCGGCAGGGTACAGGGTTCAGGGAACAGGGTACAGGAATAGTCTGGGAGCTAACCGACAAGGAGTAAGTAGGGGCGGCGATGCGCC
>JAFYBB010000348.1 GCA_017540445.1 Clostridia bacterium
GACAGGCCTGCGCCGGGGCGATTACGGCACGGCGGTGACGGCCATGCAGACGGCGCTGCTGGCCTGGGACGCCGACTGCCTGCCCCGCTGCGGCGCCGATGGGGACTTCGGCGGCGAGACCGAGGCCGCGCTGCGGGCGTTCCAGGAAGCCGCGGGCCTGCCCGTGAATGGCGTCTACGACGAGGCGACCCGCAAGGCGCTGGCGGGGGCACTCCCTCAGTCGCCTGCGGCGACAGCTCCCTCGGGGAGGGAGCCTGTGGACGACGGGGGCACGGACGAGAGCGAGCTGTCGGACGCGCCCGTTCAGCCCGCGCCCGGCGTGCCCGGGAAGTACGTCCGGGTCCGCCAGATCCACGTCCGAAGCGCCCCGGGCGACGGCTACATGAGCCTGGGCACGGTGCAGCCCGGCTATCGCCTGCCCTACGCCGGCGAGACCCACAGGGACGCGGACGGCGTACAGTGGCACCTGGTGGAGTACGACGGCCAGAACGGCTGGCTGTGCGAGAATGACGCGGAGGTGATCGAAAAATGACGTGGGATAAGATACTGAAGGCGCTGGCGGCCGTGGCCGGCGCGATCTGCGGCCTGTTTGGAGAGTGGAACACGATGTTGACGATACTGGCCGTGGTGATGGCCGTCGACTACATCAGCGGTTGGATCGTCGCCGCCTGCGGCCGGTCGCCCAAGACCGAGGGCGGCGGCCTGTCGTCCAAGGTGGGCTTTATCGGCATCGCCAAGAAGGCATTTATCATGTTGCTGATCCTGCTGGCCACAATGCTGGACCGGGTAATCGGCAACGGTACGGCGGTTTTCCAGAGTATGCTGACCCTTTACTACATTGCGAACGAGGGCCTTTCCATTCTCGAGAACGCCGCCCTGATGGGCGTCCGCTTCCCGGAGAAACTGAAGAAGGCGCTGGAGGCGTTGCGGGACCAGGAAGAAAAGAAACCACCCGACAAAACCGCCGAATGATGCAACTTTTCTGCAACTCGCGGAAGGCTGTAATTCCGGCAAAACACCCGAAAATGCCCGTAAATACGGGTATTTTCGGACACTTCAAAGCGGTTTTCTTTACTCTTCGGACAGGGGTTCGACCCCCCTCGGCTCCACCACCCTTGGACGCTAATTTTGATACAAAGTTAGCGTCCTGTTTTTTGCCTTTTTCCGGCTTCCACCATGCAGAAAATAAATCGTCCATCATTGAAAGAGTAGAAATCTGCAATTCTTGATAAGGCTGGTTTCATTTCAAGAAATCGAACGTTTTGACTTTCCTCCACCAGGAAGGCTCAAATAGGCACTTTCCTGGCCATTTTTACAAAAAGATCCTTCGCTTCGCTCAGGATGACAACGATGCGTAGACGTGTCATCCTGAGCGAAGCGAAGGATCTAGATGTTGTGTTTTAGCCTGAGATCAGTATGACATGCCTGTAAAAGTTTGAAGTAGTGCTGTCTGGCTCTTGACAAAAACAGTAGGATTCACTATAATAATTGCACAAAATCAAATCGCGCAAAAGTGAATGGAGGTTTAATGAAGAAATGGACGGTGAAGCGGATCGCTATGATGCACTGAAACTGGAAAACCAAGTGTGCTTTCCGCTGTACGCTTGCACCAAGGAGCTGGTGCGCCAGTATGGGCCCTATCTGAAGGAACTGAACCTCACTTATACGCAGTACATCGTGATGATGGTGCTGTGGGAGCGAGAGCGCGTTTCGTCGCGGGAGCTGGCGGAGTGCCTGCATCTGGACTACGGCACGCTGACGCCGGTGCTGAAGCGGCTGGACCAGGCGGGCTACTTGACCCGGGAGCGCGCGGCGGAAGACGAGCGGCTGTTGACACTGACGCTGACGGAGAAGGGCAGGATGCTCAAGGCGAACGCCGTGTCCATCCCCACGGCAATCGCGGAGGTCATGGGCCTGACGATGGAGGAATTTGGGACGCTGTATGGGTTGACCTACAAGGCGCTCAGGAACATGGAAGCAAGGAATCATGAAGGAGGAAAGTGAACATGAAGATCAAGGCTGTCAAACTCTATGAAAACGGATTCATGTCGCAGACGCTGGCCTTCGGCGGCGAGGGGATGGAGGGCGTCGACCCGGAGGTGCGGTATCGCTCCAGCTTGCAAAACTACCTGATTGACACTGGCAGTGAGGTCATCCTGGTGGACACCGGCATGCCCGCGGAGGTGCCGGACGCGGTACCTGACGAAAAGACCCTCATCTACATGGGGCGCAGGGTCAATACCTACGTGGACGCGCTGGCGGCGCTGGGCTGCCAGCCGGAGGACGTCACAAAGATCCTGGTCACGCACAAGCACGCGGATCACACCGGCGAGCTGCGCAGCTTCCCCAACGCGACCATCTACGCTTCTGCCGAGGAGGCCAGGGCCGACGAGCTCAAGTCCCTCCCCAACGTGGCGCCGGTCGAATTCACGGACGGGCCATACGCCAACTTTGAGAAGAGCCAGAAGATCGCGGACGGCGTTTGGTACATCGAGGCCAAGGGCCATACCACGGGCAACAGCATCGTGATCGTGGAGGACGGCGGCCTGTACTACATGATCCACGGCGACGTGACCTACACCGACGAGGCGCTGTATGCGAACCGGCTCTCCATCGTGTTCGAGGACATCGCCGCCGCGAGAAGCACGCTGGACGCCGTGCGGGCGTTCATCAGGACCCATCCGACTGTTTATCTTTCCACCCACACGCCGCTGGGCTGCGAGAACCTGGACGCCAGGAAGATCGTGGACCTGGACAATCCCCCGGCGAGCGTGCCCGTTGGCGAAATTGCCTTCGGCCAGACCAGCGGGAAATACGTCTGCTCCGTGTGCGGCTATGTCTACGATCCGGCCGAGCACAACGGCGTCGCGTTTGACGATCTGCCGGACGACTGGAGGTGCCCGCGCTGCAAGCAGGGCAAGGACAGGTTCAACCGGGCGTAAGCGAAGCAGAAGGCAAACCTCATGCGACAACACTCATGGGGTTTGCTTTTTTTCGGCATTCGTATATAATGGTTATACAGAAAAGCACAGGGAGAGATCAACGCATGATCCAGCAGTTTACGACGAAGCGAGACATCATCAGGGGGTTCGCCAACGCCATGAATCTCATCAGTCCCGAGGTCCAGAATCACCACGAAAAGGTCTCCTACCTGTGCTATCGCCTGGCGGAGGCCATGGGCATGCCGGAGGCGCAGAAGCGCCTGGCGTTCTTCGGCGGCCTGATGCATGATATCGGCGGCGTGCTGAAGGAGGGGAACGTCTCGCTGCTGGAGCTGGAGCGGAATGCGCGGGGCGTGTCCGTCAACGGCGCGAAGCTGCTTCGAATGCTCCCGTTGACCGACCCCTTCGCGTCCATCGTGCAGGAGAGCCAGACGCCTTGGGAACGGCTGAAAAGGACGTTCAAGACGCTTCACGCGCCGCAGCGGATCGGCCAGATCGTTCACCTGGCAGACACGGTCACGCTGCTGCTGAATGACAAGGAGTCGGCGCTGAACCAGGTCGATCACGTGAAGGAATGTATCCACAATATCGGCGAACGGGAGTTCGGGCCGGAGGTGCTCGCGGGCTTCGATAAGCTCTGCGGTATCGAGGCGGTCTGGCTGGACGTGGTCTACCGGCCGGAGATATTTTTGGACCTCATCACGATCGACCAGTCGTTCTCCCTCGACGAGACGGTGCGGCTGACGGAATTCATGTCCAAGATCGTCGACTTTAGAAGTCCCTTCACCGCCATGCATTCGGCGGGCGTGGCCGCCACAGCGGTGGCGCTGGCGGAGCTGAGCAATATGAGCGAGGACGAATGCGGCATGATGCGCATTGCCGGGTACCTGCACGACATCGTCAAACTGAAGATTCCCAACGCGATCCTCGACAAGCCCGGGAAGCTCACGGACCACGAGTTCAACATCATGAAGGAGCACGCCTACTATTCGTGGATACTGCTTAAGGACATCCGGGGCTTTGAGATGATCTCGAAGTGGGCGGCGCTGCATCACGAGAAGCTGAACGGCAAAGGCTATCCGTTCCACGTGATGAAGGAGGAGCTGACGCTTGGCTCGCGGATCATGACCGTCGCCGACATCTTCTCCGCGCTTACCGAGGATCGCCCATACCGCCGGAGCATGGATAAGGAGAAGGTGATCGGCATCCTCCGCGGGGACGCGGGCAGCGGCCTCATTTCAGGCGGCGTGGTGGAGCTTCTGATCGACCACTATGACGCCATCAACGCGCGGCGGGACGCGGAGAGCCGCGCGGCGAGCAAAAAGTACCAGCAGAGCCTCGAAAAGGCAAGGGAGGCATAGGGTATCAATGAACATAGCGCAGATCATGGAGCAACTGTAGGCGCTGAGGGGATGTGTTCTTCAGCATCGTAACAGGCTTTGCCCAGGGCTTCAGTATCCCTGTGGCGCAGGCGTTTGGCGCGAAGGATTACGATGAACTGCGAAGGAATGTCGGGAACGCGACAAGCCTGGGGCTGTTGACCGCTGCGGCGATCACCGCGATTGCCTTGCTTGTAGTGACGCCTGTCTTGAACACCATGGGAACGCCGGATGAAGTAAGGCCGATGGCGGC
>JAFYBB010000349.1 GCA_017540445.1 Clostridia bacterium
GGAGGCCCAGAGCAGCTCCGCCGCCAAGGGCGAGAGCGTCTCGGATACCGTGCGCGTGGTCTCGGGCTACGCCGACATCATCGCCATGCGCCACCCCAAGGAGGGCGCGCCGCTGGTGGCGAGCATGGCGGCCACGGTGCCGGTGATCAACGCCGGGGACGGCGGCCACCTGCACCCCACCCAGACGCTGACGGACCTGCTGACCATCAGCCGGGAGAAGGGAAGGCTCACGGACCTGACCGTGGGCGTGTGCGGCGATCTGAAGTTCGGGCGCACGGTCCACTCGCTGATCGCGGCGATGGCCCGGTACGAGAACGTGCGCTTCGCGCTGATCTCGCCGGAGGAATTGAAGCTGCCCAGCTACATCAAGAAGGAGATATTGCAGCAAAAGCACATCGAATACGTGCAGACCACGGACCTGTCCGCCGTGATGCCCACGCTGGACATACTGTACATGACCCGCGTGCAGCGCGAGCGCTTCTTCAACGAGGAGGACTACCTGCGCCTGAAGGACAGCTACATACTGACCCCGGAGAAGCTGCAGAACGCGAAGCCGGACCTGTCGATCCTCCACCCGCTGCCCCGGGTGAACGAAATCGCCACCGCCATCGACGACGACCCCCGCGCCTGCTACTTCAAGCAGGCCCTGTACGGCAAGTACATCCGCATGGCGCTGATTTTGAAGCTGCTGGAGGTGGAATAAGTGAACATCGATTCCATACGCAACGGCATCGTGCTGGACCACATCCAGGCCGGCAAGGCCATGGAGATCTACCGCTTCTTAGGGCTGGACGCGCTGGACTGCTCCGTGGCCATCATCAAGAACGCCCCCAGCAAGAAGCAGGGCAAGAAGGACATCATCAAGATCGACTCCGAGATGGCGCTGGATCTGAACATACTGGGCTTCATCGACCCGCAGATCACCGTGAACGTGATCCGGGACGGCGAGCTGGTGGAGAAGAAGCACCTGACGCTGCCCCGGCAGATCCGGGACGTGCTGAAGTGCAAAAATCCCCGCTGCATCACCAGCGTGGAGCAGGAGCTGCCCCACGTGTTCGTGCTGACGGACGCGCACAAGGCCGTCTACCGGTGCCTGTATTGCGAAACCAAGGCGGAATAGTTGCCGAGAGCCACAGGTTCTGGTATAATGTCTCTTGACAAGGATATCCCACCGCTGGAGGTATCGCGATGACCCGCGTTTTCTATGACGTCTCGTTCCTGGCCGCGCTGGCGCTGATGCTGGGGTATGTGTGCATGTGGCACAAGCACTCCGACGTGCACGTGACGCTGGTGTTCATACTGGTCCCGGTCATCAACCTGGGCTACTGCCTGCTGGGCCGCACCCAGAGCGCCGAGGCGGCGCTGGTGGCCAACGAGCTGAGCTACATCGGCGGGTGCTACCTGATGCCCATCATGATGCTCAGCGTGTTCAGCCTGTGCCACATCCGCCTGCCGAAGTGGCTGAGCGTGGCGCTGCTGGCCGCCGGCACCGCCGTGTTTCTGAGCACCTTCACCATCGGGGAGAGCGGGCTGTTCTACAAGTCCATTGAGATCACCCACACCCCGGACGGCATAGTGATGGTCAAGGACTACGGCCCGATGCACACCGCGTTCTACGCGCTGATCATCGCCTGCTTTGTCAGCAGCATCGCCGCGATGATCTACAGCTACATCAAGCAGAAGCAGGCGCCCCGCAAGCTGATCTACATGCTGTTCCTCCCCATCGCGCTGTGCGTGGCCAGCTTCTTCGTGGGGCGCAAGCTGGTGCGGCAGGTCGAGCTGATCCCCGCGGCCTACGCGGCGTCGATGGCCGTCTACCTGATGATCGGCCACCGCATCTGCCTCTACGACATCTCCGACACCGCCGTCGACTCGCTGGTGCAGACCGGCGACACCGGCTTCATATCGCTGGACTTTCACCTGAACTACCTGGCCAGCAACGCCACCGCCAAGGCCATATTCCCGGAGCTGAACAACCTGACCGTGGACTGGCCCGTGGCCTGGTCGGCGCTGCTGCGGGACACGGTGCTCAAGTGGCTGGAGGACTTCAGGAATGACGAGACCAACTGCGACGCCTTCTACGAGCAGGGCGGGCGCATCTACCAGGTGCACGTGGGGTATCTGTACCACGGGCGGCGCAAGCTGGGCTACCAGTTCATACTGACCGACGACACCTCCGACCGGCAGTACATCAACCTGCTGAACCGATTCAACACCGAGCTGACCGACGAGGTCAACGAGAAGACCGCCCACATCGTGGAGATGCACGACAAGCTGATCCTGGGCATGGCCACCATGGTTGAAAGCCGCGACAACTCCACCGGCGGCCACATCCGGCGCACCAGCGAGGGCGTGCGGCTGCTGACCGAGCAGATGGGCGCGGAGGACGGCTTCGAGCTGTCCGAGGCGTTTATCCGCAGCCTGATCAAGGCCGCGCCGATGCACGATCTGGGCAAGATCGCCGTGGACGACGCCATACTGAGAAAGCCGGGTCGCTTCACGCCGGAGGAGTTCGAGAAGATGAAGGCCCACGCCGCCGAGGGCGCGCGCATCGTCCACGAGATACTGGACGGCGTGGAGGACGACGGCTTCCGCCGCATCGCCGAGAACGTGGCCCACTACCACCACGAGCGCTGGGACGGCTCCGGCTATCCCGAGGGCCTGAAGGGCGAGGAGATCCCGCTGGAGGCCCGGATCATGGCCATCGCCGACGTGTACGACGCGCTGGTCAGCAAGCGCGTGTACAAGGACAGCATGTCCTTCGAGCAGGCCGACGCCATCATCATGGAGGGCATGGGCAAGCACTTCGACGCGCGCCTGGAGCCCGTCTATCAGCGGGCCAGGCCCTGGCTGGAGGCGTACTACACAAGCGTGAACGCCGCACAGTAAAATATCCGCCCGGCGATTGACATTTCAGGCGCGCTCTGGTATCATATAGACACTAAATATTTGGAGGACACTGATATGACGCATATCAAGACCATCGAGACCCGGAATCTGTGCGACAGCGCGAAGAACGGCGGCTGCGGCGAGTGCCAGACCTCCTGCCAGTCCGCGTGCAAGACCAGCTGCGGCATCGCCAACCAGCAGTGCGAGCAGAAGTCCGACAAGTGATTCAAACGGAAAAGCTGTCCATCAATGCCGCCTGAAGGGCGGCATTGGTGCGCTGTGGGGGATACGCGCTATGATCCATCAATACAAGCTGGGCGGCTACAACATCGTGCTGGACGTGTGCTCCGGCTCGGTCCACGCGGTGGACGACGTCGCCTACGACATCATCGACCTGTTCGAGAACCATGACCGAAACGACGTGCTGGCCCGCGCGGCCGCGCTGCACCCGGGCGTGCCCGCGGAAGAAGTGGCCGAGTGCTATGACCAGGTGGCCGCGCTGAAGGACGCCGGCAAGCTGTTCGCGCCGGACACCTTCGCGCCGATGGCCGGCGAACTGAAGAACCGCGCCTCGGGCGTGGTGAAGGCGCTGTGCCTGCACGTGGCCCACACCTGCAATTTGAACTGCGCCTACTGCTTCGCCAGCCAGGGCAAGTACCACGGCGACCGGGCCGTGATGCCCTTCGAGGTGGGCAAGCAGGCCCTGGACTATTTGGTGGCGCACTCCGGCAGCCGGCGCAACCTGGAGGTGGACTTCTTCGGCGGCGAGCCGCTGATGAACTTCGACGTCGTGAAGCGCCTGGTGGCCTACGCCCGAGCCATCGAGGGCGCGGCGGGCAAGCGCTTCCGCTTCACGCTGACCACCAACGGCATGCTGGTGGACGACGAGGTGATCGAGTTTGCCAACCGGGAGTGCCACAACGTGGTGCTGAGCCTGGACGGGCGCAAGGAGATCCACGACGCGTACCGGGTGGACTACGCCGGCAACGGCAGCTGGGACAGGATCGTACCGAAGTTCCAGCAGTTCGTCAAGGCCCGGGGCGGCAAGAACTACTACATGCGCGGCACCTTCACCCACGCCAACCCGGACTTTTTGAAGGACATACAGGTCATGCTGGATCTGGGCTTTACCGAGCTTTCCATGGAGCCGGTGGTCTGCGCCGAGGGCGACCCCGCCGCGCTGACCGCTCAGGACCTGCCCGTCGTGATGCGGCAGTACGAGGCACTGGCCGAATTGATGATCAGCCGCCGCCGGGCGGGCCGCCCGTTCACGTTCTACCACTACATGATCGACCTGACCGGCGGGCCCTGCATCTACAAGCGCATCTCCGGCTGCGGCAGCGGCACCGAGTACATGGCCGTGACCCCCTGGGGCGACCTGTACCCCTGCCACCAGTTCGTGGGCGAGGAGCGCTTCAGGCTGGGCGACGTCTGGCAGGGCGTGACCAACGCGCCGGTGCAGGCCGAGTTCGCCGCCTGCAACGTGTACGCCCGCCCCGAGTGCCGCGACTGCTGGGCGCGGCTGTACTGCGCCGGCGGCTGCGCCGCCAACGCCTGGCACGCCACCGGCAGCGTCACCGGCGTGTACAGGACCGGCTGCGAGCTGTTCAAAAAGCGCATGGAGTGCGCGATCATGGCGGAGATCGACAAGCTATTGAATGAGGAATGAGGAGTGAGGAGTGAGGAATTGTGGATGAAATCCTTGCGGATTTCTTTTGATTCATAGGTGAAGCAGGGGTTCAGACCTCTGCTTTAGGCTTGAATCAAAACAAATCCGAAGGATTTGTACCTGAATTCCTCATTCCTAATTCCTCATTCCTCATTACCTCCGGAGGTTCCTATGCTATCTACCCCCATCCTATCCTTCGTCCAGCGCTACGCCGAATCAAACCCGGCGCGCCTGCACATGCCCGGGCACAAGGGCGCGGGGCCGCTGGGCTTTGAGGCGGCGGACATCACCGAGATCGACGGCGCGGGCACGCTGTACGAGGTCGGGGGCGTCATCGGTGAAAGCGAGGCCAACGCCTCCCGGCTGTTCGGCGCGCGGACCTACTACTCCGCCGAGGGCAGCTCGCTGGCGATCCGGGCCATGCTGGCGCTGGCCGCGGGCATGGCCGGCGGTTCAAGGCCGGCGGTGCTGGCCGGGCGCAACGCCCACCGGGCGTTTTTGAGCGCCGCGGCGCTTCTGGATCTGGACGTGGAATGGCTGTACCCCGCGCCGGGCGAGGCCTGTCACAGCTGCGCGGTGACCGCCGCGGACGTGGACGCGGCCCTTATGCGGCTGGAAGGCCGCTGCCGCATCGTGTACCTCACCAGCCCGGACTACCTGGGCCACATCGCGGACGTGGCCGCCGTCGCGGAGGTCTGCCGCCGCCGCGGCGCGCTGCTGCTGGTGGACAACGCCCACGGAGCCTATCTGAAGTTCCTGCCGGGCGGCTCCCGGCACCCCATCGACCTGGGCGCGGACCTGTGCTGCGACTCCGCCCACAAGACGCTCCCGGCGCTCACCGGCGCGGCCTATCTGCACATCCGGCGCGGCCTGGACGTCGACCCCGCGCGGGTCAAGCGCGCTCTGGCGCTGTTCGGCTCCTCCAGCCCCTCCTGGCTGGTGCTGCAGTCGCTGGACGCCTGCAACCGGGCGCTGGAGACCTTCCCCGACGCGCTCTCGGCCTTCCTGCCGAAGCTCGACGCGCTGAAGGCCGAGCTGATCGGGCACGGCTACACCCTCGTCGGCGACGAGCCGATGAAGCTGACGGTCTCCGCCCGGCCCTTCGGCTGCACCGGCGACGCGCTGGCCGCCGCGCTGCTGGCCGCGGGCGTTGTCTGTGAATTCCACGACCCGGACTATGTGACGCTGATGCCGTCCCCGTCCAACCGGAACGCCGACCTGGCGCGCGCCGCCGCCGCGCTCATGGCGCAGGAGCGCCGCGCTCCCCTGCCCTATGCCGCGCCGCCCTTCCACGCCCCCGCCCGAGCCCTGTCCATCCGCGCCGCCGCCTTCGCCCCCTCCGAGCTCCTGCCCGCCGGGCAGTGCGAGGGCCGCGTGCTGGCCGCCCCCGCCC
>JAFYBB010000350.1 GCA_017540445.1 Clostridia bacterium
GACGAGCACCACCGCCGTCGCCGAGGACCGGGTCGGCCGCCCGGTGCTGATGTTTGAAAACGAATGGTCCATCCGCCTGGCCTGCGAGAACAACGAGGGCCTCATCCTCGCCGAGACCGCCGACCGGATGAATGCGGACGATATGGACGTTTGATTCGCGAAGCGAATCAAACGTCCAGGGAGTAGGGAAGAGGGAGTAGGGAGTAGGGAATGCCTCCCGCTCCGATGAAAACACTGTTCCTACTGCCTACTGCCTACTCCCTACTCCCTACTGCCTACTCCCTGAATCGAAAAGAGGTAATACCCTTGAATATTGTTCGCAACGATCTCCGCAACATCGCCATCATCGCCCACGTCGATCACGGCAAGACCACGCTGGTGGACGAGATGCTGAAGCAGGGCGGCGTGTTCCGCCAGAACCAGCAGGTGGTGGACCGCGTGATGGACTCCAACGACCTGGAGCGCGAGCGCGGCATCACGATACTGTCCAAGAACACCGCCGTGCACTACAACGGCGTGAAGATCAACATCGTGGACACCCCCGGCCACGCGGACTTCTCCGGCGAGGTGGAGCGCGTACTGAAGATGGTGTCGGGGGTTCTCTTGCTGGTGGACAGCTTCGAGGGCCCGATGCCCCAGACCCGCTTCGTGTTGAAGAAGGCGCTGGAGCTGAACCTGAAGGTCATCATCGTGGTGAACAAGACCGACCGGCCCGACGCCCGCTGCGACGAGGTGGTGGACGAGACGCTGGAGCTTTTGATCGACCTGGACGCCAGCGACGAGCAGCTGGACAGCCCGATCATCTACGCCTCGGGCCGCACCGGCACCGCCACCACCGACTGGCATGCGCCCGGCAAGGACCTGCGGCCCCTGTTCGACTGCATCCTTGAGCACATCCCCGCCCCCGAGGGCGACCCGGACGGGCCCCTGCAGCTGCTGGTTTCCACCATCGACTACAACGACTACGTGGGCCGCATCGGCGTGGGCCGCATCGAGCGGGGCGCCATCGAGGCCGGCCAGATGGCCATACGCTGCGTGTACGGCTCGGCCTTCGTGTCGCCGCCGGCGCGGCTGGCGGGCCTTTTTGAGTTCGACGGCCTGAAGCGGGTGAACGCCGAGCGCGCCGAGGTGGGCGACATCGTGGCCGTGTCCGGCTTTACGGACCTTCTGATCGGCGACACCATCTGCCCCGCGGCGATGGCCGAGCCGCTGCCCTTCGTGAAGATCGACGAGCCCACCATCTCGATGACCTTCTGCGTGAACGACAGCCCCTTCGCCGGCACCGAGGGCACCTACGTGACCTCGCGCCACCTGCACGCGCGGCTGGAGAAGGAGGCGCTGACCGACGTGTCGCTGCGCGTGGAGGAGACCGAGAGCACCGACGCCTTCCGGGTGTACGGGCGCGGCGAGCTGCACCTGTCGATACTCATCGAGACCATGCGCCGCCAGGGCTACGAGTTCGCGGTGACCAAGCCCGTGGTGCTGTACAAGGACATCGACGGCGTGCGCTGCGAGCCCTTCGAGCGGCTGGTGTGCGACGTGCCCGCCGAGTATTCCGGCGCGGTGATCGACAAGATCGGCCGCCGCCGCGGCACGCTGCTGTCGATGAACGGCGAAAGCCGCATGCGCCTGGAGTTCCTCGTGCCCAGCCGGGGCCTGTTCGGCTATCGCAGCGAGTTTCTGACCGACACCCGCGGCGAGGGCGTGATGAGCGCCGTGTTCGAGGACTACGAGCCCGTGAAGGGCGACATCCCCACCCGCAACACCGGCGCGCTGGTGGCCTGGGAGGACGGCGTCTCAACTTCCTATGCGCTGTTCAACATCCAGGACCGCGGCGAGCTGTTCATCGAGGCGGGCGTGAAGGTGTACAACGGCATGATCATCGGCCGCAACTCCCGCCCCGGCGACATCGACGTGAACGTGTGCCGCAAGAAGCACATGACCAACAGCCGCAACTCCGCCGCCGCCGAGGAGGCGCTGAAGATCACCGGCGTGCACGTCCCTACGCTGGAGGAGGCCATGGAGTTCATCGACGACGACGAGCTGGTGGAGATCACCCCCAAGTCCATCCGCATGCGCAAGAAGGTGCTGGGCACCGAGGCGCGCAAAAAGCTGGAGGCCCGAAAGAAGAACAGCTGACCGACCGTCATGGAGGACCGGCGCATGGAGCTCCGCTCAAGATTCCCCGATCGCGTCGCCCGGGGCAGCGACGGCGCGTACCGCTGGCGCTACGACATGAAGGAGCACGGCAACGACGCGCCGATGCGCATGATGCTTGGGATCGGCCTGGCCATCGGCGCGCCCCTCGCGCTGGTACTGCTGGTGCTGACCTGGGGCTTCGACCCGCTGCAGGCCGCGCTGATCGCCGCGGGCGTGCTGGCGCTGATCGTGCTGCTGCCGCTTCTGATCTGGAGGCTCGCGCCCCCGGACGCCGGCTATCGCATGGACGAGAACGGGATCGAGGCCTGGCCCAAGGGCCGGAACAACAACATCCACCCCTTCAGGGGCATCACCCGCGTGGAATCGGACCCGCGCCAGGACCGCATCGTGCTGCGCTGGCGCGTCACTCGCCTGGAGGTCTACGTCCCGCCGGAGGATTACGCATTTGTGTTGGATTTCATATGCGCCCATGTGCCGGAAGGGGCGGAGATGAGATGAGATCATAGCGCCAGGGCCGCACGCGATTCGCGTGCGGCCCTGGCGCAACGTCTACCATATCACAGTGTAGCTTTCATACTTCCAGATGACATCGTCCTCTTAGAAGGGAAAACGACCTCATCCGGCGCTGCGCGCCACCTTCCCCTGAAGGGGAAGGCTTTTGGGCGGGCGCTCTCTGAGCCTTCCCCAGCGACCGGAGGGAGCGGTTCAGGGGAAGGTGGATTTCGGTGAAAACGCTTGCGTTTTTGCCGAAAGACGGATGAGGTCGTCTCTTCTATGGCGTATGATGTCGCCCTGCGAGGTTCGTATCGGCATCTTTGGGAATGATCTGATCCCGCAAAGCGATGGCCCGCCGCGGCACGCGCGTGGTGATGTTCAGCACGCCGGCGCGCAGGAAGGCGGCGATGACCTTTTCGTCGTCCAGCGTCCAGCAGGAGTAGTGGCGGGCAGTTTCCGGCGTCAGCGACGCCAGGTCCACCCGGGGCCAGTGGATGTTGATGGCCCGGTGGCCGCGGCGCAGCACCGAGGCCAGCGGCGCTTCGCGCTCCTCGGGC